>JANQGL010000205.1 GCA_028277325.1 Magnetospira sp. | reverse complement strand
GCCTCGAAGGGGGAGGTGCGAGCTTGGCCGCGCCGCGCCGGGGGCTCAGGCCTCTCCCGATGCCTGCTGCTGCGCCTGCTGCGCGGCGACCTTGTGGCGCACCTCCTCCATGTCCAGCGCGCGGACCTGGCCGATCACGTCTTCGAGCGCCGATTCCGGAAGCGCCCCGCCCTGCAGGAACAGCAGGATCTGCTCGCGGAAGATGGCGACGGTGGGGATCGAGCGGATCCCGAACTGGGCCGCCACCACCTGTTCCTTCTCGGTGTCGCATTTCATGAAGGTGATGTCGGCGTGCTTTTCCGACGCCGCCTCGAAGGTGGGCGCGAAGGTCTTGCACGGCTGGCACCAGGCGGCCCAGAAATCGATGATGACGATGTCGTTGTCCTGGATGGTCGACTCGAGGTTCTCGGTGGTGAGTTCCTGGGTGGCCATGGCGATGGTCTCCTTTCGATTCGGTCTGGCTGACAAGCAGGCGCCCCGGACACCCACCCGCCACGGGTTCGGGTTTCCCGAACCATAGGCACTCGCCGGCAAGATTTCCAGATGTTCCGGGAGCTTCCGCGAAATCCCGGCGCGCCGGATGCGCCCGCAAAAGCGTCCGGGAGCGGCGCGAGCCCCGCCGCTCTCCCGGACCGCCCGGAAGACGGATTGGCCGTCGCCGGCCGTCAGGCGAAGCCGCGGAAGTAGTCGATGGTCGCTTCAAGGCCCACGCGGAGCGGCACGCGCGGTTCCCAGCCGAGCTTCGTCCGGGCCAGGGCGATGTCGGGCTTGCGCTGCACCGGATCGTCGGTCGGCAGCCGGCGGTGCACCAGGACGGACCGCGACCCGGTCAGTTCGATCACCATTTCGGCCAGTTGCAGAATGGTGAACTCGTCGGGATTGCCCAGGTTCATCGGCCCGGGGAAATCCTCGTCCAGGTCGACGAACCGCATCATCGCCGCGATCAGGTCGTCCACGTAGCAGAACGAGCGGGTCTGCTTGCCGTCGCCGTAGATGGTGATCGGCTCGTGGCGCAGCGCCTGCATGATGAAGTTGGAGACCACCCGGCCGTCGTTCGGGTGCATGCGCGGACCGTAGGTGTTGAAGATGCGGCCGATGCGGACGGCGACCCGGAACTGCCGGTAGTAGTCGAAGCACAGGGTCTCGGCGCAGCGCTTGCCCTCGTCGTAGCAGGCGCGCGGGCCGATCGGGTTGACGTTGCCCCAATAGGCCTCCTGCTGCGGGTGGACGATGGGATCGCCGTAGATCTCGCTGGTCGAGGCGTGGAAGATGCGGGCCTTCGTGCGCTTGGCGAGGCCCAGCATGTTGATCGCCCCGTGGACGCTGGTCTTGGTGGTCTGCACCGGGTCCTGCTGGTAGTGGATCGGCGACGCCGGGCAGGCCAGGTTGAAGATCCGGTCCACCTCCACGTAGAGCGGGAAGGTCACGTCGTGGCGCATCAGCTCGAAATGCGGATGCGGCAGAAGATGCGCGATGTTGTCCTTGGTGCCGGTGAAGAAGTTGTCGACGCAGAGCACGTCGTGCCCGGCCTCCAGGAGACGTTCGCAGAGGTGCGACCCGAGAAAGCCGGCGCCGCCGGTGACCAGTACGCGGGTGCGGAGGTGCATGTCGAGAACGATCCGTCGGCGGAAGGGGTTGGGCGGTCCAACTTGCCCGGAAACCGGGCCGCGTTCAAGCCGCCGCGCGGCCGGACAACCCTTTTCCCCCCGAACCGGGCATGCTATCGAAAGGCCGCCCCGTCCCGCCGCACCGCCCGGACCCGCGCCCCGTGACCGACCGCCGCGCCACACCGCCCCGCCGCCGTCCATCGCTGGCCTCGGGGCTGGTCGTGGTCTGCGTCGCGACGCTGTTTTCCCTGGGCATCGGCGAGGCGATGGTGCGCGCCGTCGCGCCGCAGGACCTGAGCGGGTCGTGGCTGGTCCACGGGCCGCGCGGCCTGCTGATGAACCGGGCCGGCGGCGAAGTCCGCCACCAGCGGGGCGACCGGGTGGTGCGCTACCGGTTCAACGGCCTCCACCTGCGCGGCGCGCCGCCGCCGCCCGGCGTCCCCAGGGTGCTGGCACTCGGCGACAGTTTCACCTTCGGCTGGCTGCTCGGCGCGCCGGAGACCTACCTGGGG
>JANQGL010000104.1 GCA_028277325.1 Magnetospira sp. | reverse complement strand
TCGACGATAACCGCAGTCTTGCCGGTCTGGCGGTCGCCGATGATCAGTTCGCGCTGGCCGCGGCCGATGGGAATCAGGCTGTCGATGGCCTTGATGCCGGTCTGCACGGGTTCGTGCACGGACTTGCGCGGGATGATGCCCGGCGCCTTCAATTCGACCAGTCGGCGCTCGTCCGACGCGATCGGCCCCTTGCCGTCGATGGGCTCGCCCAGGGCGTCGACGACGCGGCCCAGCAGGCCCTTGCCCACCGGCACGTCGACGATAGTGCCGGTCCGCTTGACCAAGTCGCCTTCCTTGATGGTCCGGTCCTCGCCGAAGATGACGACGCCGACATTGTCGCTTTCCAGGTTCAGGGCCATGCCCTTGATGCCGCCTGGAAATTCGACCATCTCGCCGGCCTGCACCTGATCCAGGCCGTAGACACGGGCAATGCCGTCGCCGACGGCGAGCACGCGTCCGACCTCGGCGACTTCGGCCTCGGTGTCGAAATTGGCGATCTGTTCCTTGAGAATCGCGGAAATCTCTGCGGGACGGATATCCATCATCCAATACCCTTCATGGCAAGGCGTAACTGTTGGAGTTTCGTATTGAGCGAACTGTCGATCATGCGCGACCCGACCTTGACGACCAGACCGCCGAGAAGGCCGGGATCGACCCGGGCCTGAACGGCGACGTCGCTGCCGACCGCCTGTTTGAGCGCCGCCTGCACGTCGGAAAGCTGGGCCTCGGAAAGCGGCTTGGCCGATACCACCTCGGCCGAGGTTTCGCCGCGGCCCGCCGACAGCAGCTCCAGAAAGGCGCCGATAATGGCGGGAAGCGCGAACAGGCGGCGGTTACGGGCCAGAACGCCCAGGAAACGCCGGGTCATGTCGTTCAGTCCGGCTTTTTCCGCCAGGGCGGCCATGGCCCGGCCCTGATCGTCGCGGGAAACCACCGGCGAGCGGATCAGCCGCGCCAGGTCATCGGTTTCATCGATTAGACCGGCGACCTGTTCCAGGTCGGCGGCAACATCATCAAGAAGCTTTTCGGATTCGGCCAGTTCGAATAGTGCTGTCGCGTAACGATCAGCCAAACCCGCGGCACCTGCGCTTTCGCTCGCCACTTATTGATTCCCCGGGTCGTTTCCCTTTTGTGTTCCTTCGGCACCCGCCGCGAGGCCCAGAATACAGGCATCACGGCCCGCCGCAAACCTTTGAATTTAGGCCCGCGGCCGCGGATCATCTAGCATACCCGTCCGGACCGCGCAAGAAGGCCCGACGGTCCGGCGGGCCGCTACAGAAAACTGTAGGGATCGATGTCCACGGTCACCCGGCTGCCGCCGGAGACCCGCACCCGGCCCAGCCACTGGCGGATGAAGGCCTGCACCTTGACCCCGCGCCCGGCCATGACCAGGAAACGCCGCCGGTGGCGCCCCCGGAGCAGCGCCAGCGGCGCCGGCGCCGGTCCCAGCACCTGAACCTCCCCGGCCCGCGGGATGGCGCGCGCCAATTCGCGGGCCAGGGCGTCGACCCGGGCCTCGTCCCGGTCGCTGAGGATCAGCGCCACCAAGCGTCCGAAGGGCGGCATGCCGGCGCTTCGCCGGGCCTCGGATTCGGCCTCGATGAAGTCGTCGCGCCGGCCCGACACCAGGGCTTTCATCACGGAATGATCGGGCGAGAAGGTCTGGACCAGAACCCGCCCGGGGGCCTGCGCCCGTCCGGCCCGGCCCGCCACCTGATAGAGAAGCTGATAGGTGCGCTCGGCGGCGCGCAGGTCTCCTCCCGTCAAGCCGATATCGGCGTCGACCACGCCGACCAGGGTCAGCAGCGGAAAATGATAGCCCTTGGCGATGATCTGGGTGCCGATGATGATGTCGACCTCATGGTCCTCGATGCGCCGCACCAGGTCCTCGGCGGCGCCCGGTCCGGTCAGGGTATCGCTGGCCGCGATGGCGCGTCGGGCCTCCGGGAACAGGGCCTCGACCTCCTCGGCCAGGCGTTCGACGCCGGGTCCGCAGGCGACGAAGCTCTCTTCGGCTTCGCAGGCCGGGCAGGTCTCGGGCGCCGACATGTGAAAGCCGCAATGATGGCATTGCAGGCGCCAGCCGCGCCCCACCGAATAGCGGTGCTCGACCAGCCAGGCCGTGCAGCGCGGGCACTGCATGCGGTGTCCGCATTTCCGGCACAGGGTCAATGGGGCATAGCCGCGCCGGTTCAGGAACAGCAGCGCCTGGCCGCCGGCTTCGAAGGTTTCGCGCAGGGCCTCTTTCATCTGCGGCGAAATCCATTGCCCGGCGGGCAGGCCGGCGGCGCGCATGTCGATGACATCCACGTCGGGCAGGCTGGCCCCGGCATGGCGGGCCGGCAGATGCAGACCGCTATAGCGCCCGTCCCTGGCGTTGGTCAGGGTCTCCAGGCTCGGTGTCGCCGATACGGGAATCACCGGAATATCGCCCAGACGCCCCCGCACCACGGCCATGTCGCGGGCGTTGTAGACCACCCCGTCCTCCTGCTTGAAGGCGGCGTCATGCTCCTCGTCGATGACGATCAGGCCGAGATCGGCATAGGGCAGGAACAGAGCCGATCGGGCGCCCACCACCACCCGGGCCTCGCCCGTGGCCACGGCCCGCCAGGTGGCGCGTCTCTTCGATTGCCCCAGTTCCGAATGCCAGCTTGCCGGCGCCGTCCCGAAGCGGTCCCGGAAGCGCGACAGCCACTGCGCCGTCAAGGCGATTTCCGGCAGCAGCACCAGCACCTGCCGCCCCTTCGCCAAGGTTTCGGCAACCGCCTCGAAATAGACCTCGGTCTTGCCCGAACCGGGCACCCCGTCCAGCAGGGTGACGCTGAACCCGTCGTCGACGATGCGGCTGCGCAGCTCGGCCGCCGCCGACAACTGATCCGGCGACAGGTCCGGCCCCGGCCTTTGCCAGTCCGGCTCGGCGACCAGCGGCGCCGCCGCCAGTTCGACGGCGCGCAGACCCCCCGCGCTCGCCAATCCCTTGATCACCGAGGCGCCGACCCCGGCCTCCCGGGTCAGGTCGCCCAAGGTCATCGGCGGTCCCTCGGCCAGCAGGTTGATCACCCGCCGCCGCGCCCTGGTGAAGCGCACTTCCGGGGCGTGCGGATCCAGTTCGTACCCCATCACCGGCTTCGGCGGTACCAGCGCCCCCGGCACGCTCATGGCCATGCGCAGAACCGCGCCGGGCGCGGTCACGGTGTATCGCGCCACCCAGTCGATGAACGCCCTCGAAACATCCGGAAGCGGCGGCGCCTCCAGGCAGGCGGTTATGTCCTTCAGCTTGTCGTCGGCCACGTCGCCGGCGCCGTCCCCCCACACCACGCCGATCCGTTCCCGATTGCCCAGCGGCACAAGCACGAAACTTCCCGGCGCCGGGTCCATGTCATCGGGCACCGCATAGTCGTAGGGCCCGGTCAGCGGCAGCGGCAGCAGCACGCCGACGCGGCGGCGCGCCTTTCCGTCGTCACCTGATCTGGCGTGGGGATTCGGCATGGTTTACACTCTA
>JANQGL010000052.1 GCA_028277325.1 Magnetospira sp. | reverse complement strand
CGGCTCTCGAACAGGGTCGCCACGTCGCCGCCTAACGGACCGTCAGGCTGAGCCGCTTGCCGCCGCGCGCGATCACCAGCCGCCAGCCGTTCGACGACCGGAGCAGGCGCGGCAGCTGGCGCACCGCCTCCACGGCGCGGCCGTTGATCTCGACCAGCCGGTCGCCCGGCTCGACGCCGAACCGGGCGGCCGGGGTGCCGCGCCGCACGCCGACCACCAGCACGCCGCTCTGCATCTCGTCGAGCCCCAGTTCGTCGACCACGGCCGGCGACAGGTTCACCACCACCGCCCCGGACAGGGGTTTGCGGCCGTCGATCTCGGTCCGGTCGCGCGGCGGGTCCTCGGGCGCGGCGCGCAACGGCACCGCCACCTCGCGCGTGCGGTCGCGCCGCCAGATTTCCAGGTTCGCCTTGCCGCCGACCTCCAGGGTGGCGACCCGGAACTTCAGCGATTCCGGATCGTCCACTTGGCGGCCGTTGACCGACAGCACCACGTCGCCGATCCGCAGTCCGGCCCGCTCGGCCGGGCCGCCGTCCCACAGGCCGTCGATCAGCACCCCGGCCGGGCGCGGCAGTCCCAGCGACGCCGCCACGTCGCCGGTCACCGGCCGCCCCCAGGCGCCGAGCCAGGACCGGACCAGGCGGCCGTCGGCGGTCAGCTGCCGCACCACCACCTTGACCATGTTGGACGGGATGGCGAACCCGATGCCGTGCGAACCGCCGCTCTTCGAGAAGATCGCGGTGTTGATGCCGACCAGCCGGCCGTCCATGCCGACCAGGGCGCCGCCCGAATTGCCGGGATTGATCGCGGCGTCGGTCTGGATGAAGAAGCTGTAGTCGGAGATGCCCACGTGGGTGCGCGCCACCCCGGAGACGATGCCGCTGGTCACCGTCTGGCCGACCCCGAACGGGTTGCCGATGGCGATCACCAGGTCGCCCACCTCCAGGTCGTCGGAATCGTCGAATGCCAGGAACGGCAGTTTCTCGCCGCCGGTGTCCAGCTTCAGGACCGCCAGATCGGTGCGCTCGTCGGTGCCGACGACCTCGGCCGGGAACTCGCGGCGGTCGGCCAGCACCACGATCACCTCGTCGGCCCCCTCGACCACGTGGTTGTTGGTCACCACGATGCCGTCCGGACGCAGGACCACCCCCGACCCGAGGGAGTTCTGAATCCGCTTGCGGCGCGGCTCCTGGATGTTCAGGTCGCCGAAGAACCGCTTGAAGAACGGATCGTCGAACAGCGACAGGCGGCGGCGCGTCTGCACCACCTTGCGGGTATAGATGTTGACCACCGCCGGCGCCGTCTGGCGGACCAGGGGCGCGAACGACAGCCGAATCTCGGCCCGCGAGTCGGGCAGCCCGCGTTCGGTCTTCGCCGCCGCCGGCGCCGACAGCAGCAGGCCGGCCGCGACCGTTGCCGTGATCAGGAAATGTGGTCGCATGCGCGCTCCCCTCGCTGCCCCCTTAAGGATCGGGGTTTCCGGATTGTGCTGGAGTCCCGGTTTCGGAACCGCTATCAGAATTGTCGCTTCATCCGGCCAATGCAAGGAGGCGTCGTGACGGTCACCGTTTCGGTCGAGATCGCCCCCGGCGAACTGATCGACAAGATCACCATCCTCGACATCAAGCGCGAGCGGATCGCCGATCCGGCGAAGCTGGCCAACGTGCGCCGCGAGCTGGACGTGCTGTCGCGGGCCCGCGATTCGGCGCTGCCCGAGTCGGCCGACCTGGACCGCCTGACGGCCGACCTGAAGGCGGTCAACGAGGCCCTGTGGGACATCGAGGACCGCATCCGCGGCTGCGAGCGGAACGGCGATTTCGGGCCGACGTTCGTCGAGCTGGCACGCGCCGTCTACAGGACCAACGACCGCCGCGCCCACCTCAAGCGCGCCGTCAACGAGCTTCTGGGATCGACCCTGATCGAGGAGAAGTCCTACGCGGCCTATTGACCGCGCGGGCGACACCGCCCATGCCGCTGCCGATGCGCATCGCCGATGGCCTCGACGCCCTCAGCCGCCGCTTCACCAAGCGGCCCGGCCGTCCCTCCGGCATCGTCCTGATCTCCAGCGGCGGGCTCGGCGACACGGTGCTGTTCGCCCTGGTGCTGCGGCGCTTCGCGGCCCTGGCGCGGCCCGGCGAGGCGGTCACCGTGGTGCTGCGCAAGGACGCCGCACGGATGGGCTTCCTGTTCCCGGACGGGGTGCGCGTCCAGGCGGCGGATTTCCGGCGCCTGCGCCGCAACCCGGCCTACCGGAGCCAGGTCCACGGCCGGCTGTTCCGCCTCAAC
>JANQGL010000479.1 GCA_028277325.1 Magnetospira sp. | reverse complement strand
ATCGCCGCGAACTCGCAGGCCAGACGGGCGAGCGCCGCCTCGTAGATCTGGCGCTCGCTGAACGACTGGTCCGGCTGGCCGACGTTGCGGTGCAGGTCGCGCACCACCTCGGCGATCGACACCGGATCGCCGGAGTTGATCTTCGCCTCGTACTCCTGGGCGCGGCGGCTCCACATGGTCCGTTTGACGCGGGCCCGTCCCTTGAGGGTCCCCAGCGCGCTCTCCATCACTTTCTTCGAACTCAATTTGCGCAGACCGGACGTGCCGGCTTTCGACACCGGCACGCGCAGCGTCATGCGATCCTGATCGAACGAGATCACGAACAGCTGCAACTCATGACCGGCGATTTCCTCGGTCTCGATTCCGACGACCTTCCCGACCCCGTGGGTGGGATACACGACGAAGTCTCCTGTGGCGAAAACCATGTCGTCCAGTTTGGGCATATTGTTGTTACTCCGCGCTCATTTAAGCTGTGGTTCGTTTTTCGATGTCACCTCAATCGGACCGAGCGAAACCATCTACCCTCGCCAATGTGGGGGCACCCCGCCTATCGGTTCCGTTCCTGTCGGTCGTTCCCGGGACAAGGTCCGGCGTGTCGATATCTCGAACAACCAACGCCGGCCCAGAAATGGACCGGCGCCAACCTTTATACCACAGGAAAACGCTTGATAACAGACTCGAGTTACGTCCGTGTGACCATCCGAGCCGATACCCTCCTCAGCTGGTCCCGCTGCCCGGCTTCGGGCTCAGCAGGTCCTTCTTGCCCGGCTTGCCGTTCCAGTCGTCGGCGTCGGCCGGGGAGTCGCCCTTGCGGGTGATGTTCGGCCATTCGGCGGCGTACTTGGCGTTGATCTCCAGCCAGTGCTCGATTCCGGATTCGGTATCGGGCACGATCGCCTCGGCCGGGCATTCCGGCTCGCACACCCCGCAGTCGATGCATTCGTCGGGATGGATGACCAGGAAGTTCTCCCCTTCGTAAAAACAGTCGACGGGGCAGACTTCCACGCAGTCCTGGTATTTGCACTTGATACAGTTTTCGACGACAACGTAGGTCATTGAAGGTCTCCGGGAGGAACTGGTCGCCGCCCGCCGGGCGCGGCGTCAGGGATCGAGGCCGAGACGCGCCGCGGCCCGCTTGCGGGCCTCGCCGCTGTCGCGGTCGGAAACGTACATCAGGCCGGCCAGGCGGCGCATCAGGTTGGATTCGAAGTCGTCGACCACGCCGTCGGCCATCACCACCTCCCACATCATTTCCGTGAGGTCGAGACGCTCCTCGTCGGTCATCGAATCCTTGGCCGCCTTGGTGAATCCGTAGAGCTGCACCGATTCCACCACCTCCTGGTCGGCGTCCGCGATCAGGTTGCGGGCCGCTTCCGGGGTCAGGTCGAATCGCCGCTGCAACAGGCGCGTCACGGTGGCGCGCTCGACGTCGGCGAACCGGCCGTCGGCATGCGCCGCGTAGACGAGCAGGGTCGCCACCGCGCGCGGCACGCCCTCGTCGTCCGGGTTGTCGTTCGCGGGGGGCGCGAACAGGGAACGCAGCCGATCAAGCATGGCCCTGCCTATCACAGCCCATGGCCCCGCTCAAGCCCTTGGCCATGGGGTCTTTCGGCCCCGCCTGCCGAGGGCGGCCGAGCGCCGCGACCGCGCAGAAAACCCGGCCGGCCGGCGTCGTTCGGCACCGTCGGCGGCCCGCGACCGGGCGCCAAATCCCGTTTCGTCGCAAAGGGTTACGCCCTGGACGGGGGTGATGTCGGAAGCCGCCGTCGGGATGCCGGCCGGGCCCGGACCGATGGCCTCACCCGCCTCCGTCCCGCCACCGGTCGAGAGCCCGGCGTTGCGCCTTGGTCGGACGTCCGCTGCCGGGCGCGCGCATCGCCACCGGCGTCGCCGCGTCGGTTCGTTCGGGGCGCGGCCGCGTCTCCGACGGCGCCAGGTCCTCGTACAGGCGGCGCGCCTCGGGGGCCGGCCCGCGCCGGGTGCCGAGGGCGACCACCCGCAGCACCCGGACGTGCGGTCCCAGGGGAAAGGTCAGCACGTCGGCCGGTCGCACCAGGGCGTGGGCCTTGGCGACATGGGTCCCGTTGACCCGCAGACGGCCGGTTTCGCAGAATTTCGCGGCCAGGGTCCGGCTCTTGAAGAGCCGGGCGTACCACAGCCATTTGTCGATCCGGAGGCCCGGACCGGCGTCGGTCACTTGAACATGTCCTTGAGCACCGCGAACGGCGAATCGGGATCGATTTCCTTCTCTTTCGGCGGCTCCGGGCGCGGGCGCGGACGCGGCGGCTTGTCCGGCCCCTCGGCGTTGGCGTCACCGCGCTTCCGCTTCGGCCGCGGCCGCGAATCCTCGTCCGAACGGGGTGGACGGTCGCCGCGCGGCTTGCGCTCGCCACCGGGCTTGCCGGCGGCGGGGCGCGACTCCCGCGGCGGGCGCGGCCGCTGGTAGCGGAACAGCAGTGCCGTGCGGGTGGTGGGTGGCGCCTCTTCGGGCGTTGCGGCGGCCTCGGGCGCGGCGTCGTCCGGTTCGGCGGCGGGCGCGGCCGGCGCCTCCCCGTCCTCGGCCGCCGGCACCGCAACCTCCGCCTCGGCGGCCGGCCCGGCGGTCTCCGCCGGTGCCGACGGGTCGTCGGGGTTCGACGCGGCTTCGACCTCGGCCGGCGGCGCGGTCTCGGCGGCCGGCGGCGCCACCGGCACCTCGACGGTCCGTGAGCGATAGTTCAGGGCCTTGAGGATCTGCGCCATGGTGTCGACCGAGCAGCCGGCCAGGGACAGCAGGTCGGGCGTGATCTCGAACTCGCCCTTGTGGCCGGCCTGCGCCAGGTCCCAGGCCTTGCCGGCGATCCGCTCCACCATGTCGATGCGCACCGCCAGCGGGCCGAGCGGCCGGTAGCCGACCGCCTCGTGGAAATCGCGCGGCACATCGTCCGCCACCGGGATCGACATGCGGCCGTCGGGCGGCGGCGTGAAGGCGGTGTCGCGGTCCAGGTTCCACAGCAGGGCGCGCAGGTTGACGGCGGCCGGCTTCAGCAGCGCCGGCACGAACACCGCCTCGCGGCCGATCCGCAGGCCCATCTCGCGCAGCGCCCGCCGGTCGTCCTTGTCGAGTCCGGAAATCTGTTCCGGCGCCAGCTTGCGCGGCAGCAGGCCGAACCGCTCGGCGACCTGGAAGGCGACGCCGCGCGCCGCCGGCGGCAGGTCGGCCTCCTTGAGGCGCGGCAACGGATCGAGTCTGGCGGCGATGTGGGCGGCGAGCCAGGTCTCCAGGCGCAGCCGCAGGCGTTCTTCCTGCGTCGACTCCAGGAGATCGCTGGACAGCGGCTCGACGCGCGGCTTCAGCGGATCGCCGCTCCTGACCAGGCGCCCCACCGCCATCGCCCGCCAGGTGACGGTGCCGTCCGGCCTGAGGTCGAAGAACATGTCCTGGTCGGTTTCCAGGCGCCCCAGGCGGCGCGCGATCTCGCCCCGCAGCGCGGTCAGCGCGGCCCCCGACAAGGTCCGCTGGGCCAGGGCCCCGTCGGCCTCCTCGTCGGCCTTGAACCGGAAACCGTCGAGCATTCCGAGGTAATGTCCTTCCACCAACACCCTCCCGTCGCCGGCGATCGCCGCCCGCAGGTCGCCCCGGTCCTTCAATCTACGGGACAGAATTGAAGTTCTGCGATCCACGAACTTCTGTGTCAACCTTTCGTGAAGGGCATCGGACAGTCGATCCTCCACCGCCCGGGTGCGGTCCTGCCAGGCCGCCGGGTCCTCGACCCAGTCGCCGCGGTGCGAAACGTAGGTCCAGGTGCGGATATGGGCGATCCGTTGCACCAGGTGGTCGATCTCCCCCTCGGTGCGGTCCAGGCGCGCCACCCGCTCCGCCACCCAGTCGGTGGGCAGGCGTCCGGCCGGGCCGCTCAGGTGCCCGAAAATCTCCGCCAGCAGGCGGGTGTGGGACTCGCTCATCGATTTCTGGAAATCGGGGATCCGGCAGACGTCCCACAGCAGGCGGACCCGCTCCGGGGTGTCGGCGCGGCACGCGATCGCGTCGTCCCGCGACAGCGCGGCCAGCGCCAGCTCGTCGTCGGCCAGCCGGGCGCGCATCAGGCCGGGGGTCTCCGGCTTGCGGGCGAGGCTGCGCCGCAGGGCCGCCAGGTCGCGCGTCTCAAGCGTCGAATTGCGCCAGAAGATCGCCTTCAGGGCGTCGAACCGGTGGGTTTCCAGGCGCGCCACCAGCTCCGGGTCGAGGTCCGCCACCTCGGCGGTGACCCCGAACGTGCCGTCGTTCATGTGGCGCCCGGCGCGGCCGGCGATCTGCGCCATCTCGGGCGGCGTCAGGTGGCGCGGCATGCGGCCGTCGAACTTGCGCACCGCCGCGAAGGCCACGTGGTCGACGTCCATGTTGAGGCCCATGCCGATGGCGTCGGTGGCCACCAGATGCTCCACCTCGCCGGCCTGGTACATCGCCACCTGGGCGTTGCGGGTGCGCGGGCTCAAGGCGCCGAGCACCACCGCCGCGCCGCCCCGCTGGCGGCGGATCAGTTCGGCGATGGTGTAGACGTCGCCGGCCGAGAAGGCGACCACCGCGCTGCGCCGCGGCAGCCGGGTCAGCTTGCAGGGGCCGGCGTAGGTCAGGGTCGAGAAGCGCGGCCGCGACACGATCTCCACGTCGGGGACCAGGCGACGCAGCA
>JANQGL010000457.1 GCA_028277325.1 Magnetospira sp. | reverse complement strand
CCAGCCCCAGCGTAACGATTCCCATGGTCCGTCCCCTCCTTCGCTGCAATCCAGGAGCCATCCTGGCTCCCCAAGGAGGGGGCGGGCCATGCCATAATCTTCAATTTTCTGACAACATACTGAATAAATCGTTACTTTTTGACGCAGTAGGACTATTCCTGGGGCCGCATCAGGATGAATCCGCAGGGACATTCGGTGGCGCAGAGGCCGCAGCCCTTGCAGAACTCGTAGTCGAACAGATAGTGCGAGCCGTCGCTGCACACGTCCCGGGTCTTGATCACCGCGTTGTCCGGGCAGAAGGTCCAGCAGTTGTCGCAGGCCAGGCAGTTGCCGCAGCTCATGCAGCGGCCGGCCTCCTCGACCACCTGCGCGAAGATCATGCTGTGCTCGATCTCGGTGAAATCGTCGCGCTCCGGCACCGGAATCTTGGCCACGTAGGCGCGCGGCTTGGGCTCGAAGTAGTTCACGTTGAGGGCGTCGTAGCCGACCGTCTCACGGGTTTCGTCGACCACCTCGGTCTGCTCGATGTGGGCCTGCATGGCGATCGCCGCCTTGCGGCCGTCGCCGATCGCCGCGCTCACCGTGCCGCGGTCGCCGCGCGCGTCGCCGCCGACGAAAATCCCCGGATGGTCGGCCAGGCGGCCCCAGTCGTCGGGACGGAAATAGTTGGCGTTGCCGACCAGGTTCTCGAAGCCGGCGGTGTCCACCGCCTCGCCGATCGACGGGATCACCATGTCCACGTTCAGCACCCGCTCGGTGCCCTGGAAGGAGACCCGGCTCTTGCGGCCGCCCTTGCCGGGCAGCTTCTTCAGGTGCACCATCTCGACACCGATCATCTTGGAGCCGCGCATGATCAGCCGCTGGATGGTCCGGTGCGGGAAGAAGACCACGCCTTCCTCCAGGGCCTCCTCCAGTTCGCGCGGCACCACGTTCAGCACGTCGTCGGGCGCCGTGTCGGGGCCGGGCAGGCCGGAGGCGGTGATCACGTAGACCTCCTCCACGCCGCGCCGCTTCATGATCCGCCCCAGATCGACCGCGGTGTTGCCGCCGCCGTGGATGGCGACGCTCTTCGGGGTCGGGATCTCGCCGTGGTCGACCCATTCCTTGATCAGGTGCAGGCCCTGGTGCAGGTCGGCCGGCACCGCGCCGTCCACGTCCCAGGCCTTGGAGCGCTCGGCGCCGGGGCCCAGGAACACCGCCTTGTGGTCGGCCTGCAGCTCGCCCAGGCTGACGTCGCGCCCCAGCCGGTGACGCGGATGGAAGGTCAGGCCGTCGAGCGCGAAGATGCGTTCGATCTCGGAGTCCAGCACGTCGCGCGGCAGGCGCGTCATGGGGATCGCCGAGCGCAGCAGGCCGCCGGCCTCCGGCAGGGCGTCGAACAGATCGACGCGGAATCCCCGCCGCACCAGATGGTAGGCCGCCGACAGACCGGACGGTCCGGCGCCGACCACCGCCACCGCCGGCGACTCGGAGGTGACCGGCCGCAGGATCGGGTAGGCCCATCCGTGGCGGACCGCCTCGTCGCCGAGGAATCGCTCCACGTTGTGGATCGCGATCGGCGCGTCGTAGCTGCCCCGGTTGCAGGCGGTCTCGCAGGGGTGCGGGCAGACCCGCCCGGTGATCGCCGGAATCGGGTTGGCGGTGACCAGCTCCTCCCAGGCCTCGTGCAGCTTGCCTTCCTGGATGCGGGCCAGCCAGGCCTGCTGGTCCTCGCCGGCCGGGCAGGCGGCGTGGCAGGGGGCCGCCCAGTGCTTGTGGAACGGCATCTCGACCCGCCAGGTGCCGGTCTTGAAGGCGAGGGAGGTTCCGGGGCGGGCGTAGGCGCCGCGGGTGAGCACTGCCATTGTCAAGTCCTCCCTAGCTAGTTGGCCAGGCCGCCGCGGCGCACGGTATCGGCGCCCTCGGTGTCCAGGGGATCGGCCTCCTCGGCGTACAGGCCGTAGATCTCGATGTTGTAGTCGGCCAGCGCCTGCAGGTGCTCGCGCTCCTGCAAGGCGCGCGGATCGTCCGGCGCGAACAGGTGACGGAACCGCTGCTGCACCTTCAGGTACTCGGCCACCGGGACCGGCTTGCGGATCGGCATCACGTCGGTGACCTCGCCGCGCTCCATCTCGACCAGCGGGAACAGGCCCGACTGCACGGCGAGGCGGGCGATCTCGATGGTCCGCGCGCCGTCGTGACCCCAGCCGAGCGGACAGGGCGAATGCACCAGGAGGAACGTGGGCCCCTGGATTTCCATCGCCCGGCGGACCTTGCGCCGGATATCGGCCGGATAGGCCACGGAGGTGGACGCCCCGTAAGGGATGTGGTGGGCCGAGATGATGCTGAGCAGGTCCTTCTTCAGGTGCCGCTTGCCCATCCGCGCCTTGCCGGGCGGCGAGGTGGTGGTGCGCGCCGCGTGCGGCGTCGAGCCCGAACGCTGGATGCCGGTGTTCATGTAGGCTTCGTTGTCGAAACAGACGTAGAGCACGTTGTGCTCGCGCTCCAGCATGCCGGACAGCGCCTGGAACCCGATGTCGAAGGTTCCGCCGTCGCCCCCGAACGCCAGCACCTTGGTCGATTTGCCTTGCGCCTTCAGGGCGGCTTCCATGCCGGAGGCGACCGCCGCCGCGTTCTCGAACAGCGAGTGGATCCAGGGCACGCGCCAGGCCGACTGCGGCCACGGGGTGGTGAAGACCTCCAGGCAGCCGGTGGCGTTGGAGATCATCACGTCGGGCCCCGCCGCCTCGGTCACCAGGCGGGCGGCCAGCGCCTCGCCGCAGCCCTGGCAGGCCCGGTGCCCGGCCTCCAGGCCGCGGAAGCGGGGCTGTGCCTGGCGCAGGTCCTTCGCCGGCTCGGCCGGCCTTTCCGGCAGCGAGGCGTCCGAACGTCCGTGCTTGGTGCGCAGTTCCTTCAGGCGCTCGGCATTGCGATCGGTGCTGGCCATGTCAGCGGTCCTCCTCGGGAAGCTTGCTGAGATCGGCGTCGAATATGGAGAACTCGGTGGCCGTGCCGTCCTTGAGCGCTTCCAGCAGGCGGGGCAGGATGTCGAGCGGCACGTCGCGGCCGCCCAGGCCGACCGCCACGTTGTGCACGTGCGGGGGCTTCCTGGCGGTGCTCAGGACGGCCTTGATCTCGGTGCCGACGATGCCGCCGAGCCCCGGCGACAGGGCCCGCTCGACCACGATCAGGTCCTTGACGCCGTCCAGGGCGGCCAGCAGGGCGGCCTCCGGGAAGGGACGGAAGCAGCGCAGGTGGATCAGCTTCACCTTCTTGCGCGGCTTGTGGGCATCCATGGCGGCGCGCAGGGTGCCGTAGATCGAGCCCAGGGTCAGGATGGCCACCGTGGCCTCCTCGTCGCCGTGCTCGGTCAGCAGGCCGCCGCAGCAGCGCCCGAACTGCGCCTCGAAGTCCTTGTCGGCCTCGACGATTTCGGGCAGCGCCTTGAACATCGCCATGTGTTGCGAATGCTTCACCTCGGAAAAATGCTCCGGGGTGACCAGGGCCCCGAGGCTGATCGGATCGGACGGATCGAGGCGGCGCTGGAACCTGAATTCCGGCAGGTAGGCGTCGACCTGCCCCTGGTCCGGGATGTCGATCACTTCCAAGGTGTGGGTGAGGATGAACCCGTCCATGCAGACCATCACCGGGATTTCCGTGCGTTCGCTGATCCGGTAGGCCTGGATCAGGGAATCGACGGCTTCCTGGTTGTCGGCGCAGTAGAGCTGGATCCAGCCGGAATCGCGCACCGCCATGCTGTCGGTCTGGTCGTTCCAGATGTTCAGCGGGGCGCCGACCGCACGGTTGGCGCAGGTCAGCACCATGGGGATCCGCAAACCGGCGATGTTGAACAGCACCTCGGCCATCAGCATGATGCCCTGCGACGACGAGGCGGTGTAGGCGCGCGACCCGGCGGCGGCGGCGCCGAGCACCACCGAGGCGGCCGAGAACTCGCTTTCCACGCTCACCAGCTCGGTTTCCAGGTCGCCGTCCGCGACCAGCTTGGAGATGTTCTCCACGATGTGGGTCTGCGGGGTGATCGGATAGGCCGCGACCACGCCGGGCCGGCACAGGGCGACCGCCTTGGCGACGGCGAGGGAGCCTTCAAGCGCTTGCCGCATCGGCCTTCTCCTTCCACAGGTCCTTGCCGACCGCCTTCGCCGCCTGGTGGGCGAGGCGCAGGTTGTTGTCCAGCACGTGGCCGGAGAAGCGTTCCTCCAGCGCCTTCTTGAGGGCGCCGTGGGTCAGCAGGCCGGTCATTTCGAGAAACGCCGACAGCAGGGCCACGTTGGGCACCGGGCGTCCCACGTGTTCGATCGCCATCTGGGTGGCCGGGATCGCGATCATCTCGATGCCGTGACGCCGGCTGATCTCCGCCGGGTCCAGGGACGAGTTGATCAGAATGCCGCCATCCGGCTTCAGGCCGTCGGTCAAGCCCTTCTCGTGCAGGAGGGTCTCGTCCTGGATGATCATGAACGACGGCGCCTTGACCTCGTTGCGCTGCAGGATGGGTTTGCCGGAGACGCGCACGAACGCGACCACCGGCGCGCCGCGCCGCTCGGCGCCGAACGCCGGGAAGGCCTGGCAGTAGCGACCGTCCTCGAACGCCGCGCTGGCCAGCAGGTAGGCGGCCACCACATTGCCTTGGCCGCCCCGGCCGTGGATGCGGATTTCCATCATTTTCGGGACCGTTCCTTCCGTGAAGAAATTGCTGCCTTCTTCTGGGGCAGTTCCTCTTGGGGTGACATCCTTTCAAATATTCACCGCATCTTCAACCGTCTCCCCGGAAAGCACGGAAAACGGCGGCGGAAGGCCGACGGTTTGCCGGCCGACCGGGCGCGGGGTACCATCGAGGCGCGCCGACTCCAGGGATGGTGACGCCATGTCGCAGGAAAACGCCGTTCGCCGGGTGGCGTTCGCCGGCCGCCTTTGCCGGTTCGCGGACGCGCTCCGGGCACGGCTCCGTGCGGAGGGCGCCGAGGTCGTCACGGCCTCCGGCGACCTCGCGCATCCGGCCGACCGGGGGGCGGCGGCCCTGGAAGCGGCCGGGCTTGGTCTCCTGGTGCTCGACGCGACGGCCTTCGGTCGGTTGCCGGAGTCGGGGGCGGACGCCGCGACATGGGGACGCGGCCTGTCGGGCCTGGCCGGTCTGGCCCGCGACCTCGGGGACGATCTGGCGGACGGCGGCGGGCGCTGCCTGCTGCTGTTCGCCGATCCGGCGGCGCTGTCGGTTCTCGCGGGGGCCCTCGAGCCGGGGCCGCGATGGCTCGCCGTGGACATGCCGGCCGACCTGCCGCCGGCGGCGCCGGACCTGGACCTGCTTTGCCTGCTGTGCGGGCCGGCCGGCGACGGGCTGGGAACCGCCTCGGTCCTCCGGCTGGGCCGGGCGGGCGCGTCATGACGCCGGCGTTTCCGCCCGACGGCGCGTGGATCGACGACGAGGACGTGTGGAATCAGGTCCTTGACGACCGCCGCCGGGGACGGCCGGCGCTGTTCCTGGACCGCGACGGGGTGATCCTGGCCGAGGTGGGCTATCTGCACGAGCCGGACCGGGTCGAGCTCATCCCCGGAGCCGCCGACGCCATCCGGCGGGCCAACGCGGCCGGCCTCGCGGTGGTGGCGGTGACCAACCAGGCCGGGATCGGCCGCGGCATGTACGGCTGGCCGGAATTCCTGGCCACCCAGCAGCGGATGCTGGACGTCCTGGACCGGCGGGGGGCGCGGATCGACGCGGTGTTCGCCTGTCCGCACCACGCCGACGGCGTCGGGCGGTACCGGCATCCGAGCCATCCGGCCCGCAAGCCCAATCCGGGGATGCTTCTGCGGGCCGCGGAAGGACTCGGCCTGGACCTCGCCGCCTCGTGGATCGTCGGCGACCGGGCGAGCGACCTCGGCGCCGGGCGGCGGGCCGGGCTGGCCGGCGGGCTGCACGTGATCACGGGCCACGGCGCCAGGCCCGGCGAGCGGGACCGGGCGCGGGCCGAGGCCGGCGAATCGTTCCGGATCCTGCTTGCGGACAGCCTCGCCGACGCCCCCGGGACGGTTCCCCTGTTCCCCGAAACCTGAGGACGCGGGAATGACCGCGGCGTTTCCGCAACATGGTCATTCCCGCGCAGGCGGGACTCCGGGCGACCGTGGCCGCGCGTCCGGACGGCTGTTTTCATGGCCTTCCTGGACCCCCGCCGGCGCGGGGGCGACGG
>JANQGL010000449.1 GCA_028277325.1 Magnetospira sp. | reverse complement strand
TCCATGATGTCACGCGGCGACCCTTCGGCGACGATCTCGCCGCCGTGGATGCCGGCGCCGGGGCCGATATCGACCACATGGTCGGCGCTGACGATCGCGTCCTCGTCGTGCTCGACCACGATCACCGTGTTGCCGAGGTCGCGCAGCCGGGTCAGGGTCGCCAGCAGCCGGTTGTTGTCCCGCTGGTGCAGGCCGATGGAGGGCTCGTCCAGCACGTAGAGCACCCCGGTCAGCCCGGAGCCGATCTGCGACGCCAGGCGGATGCGCTGGCTCTCGCCGCCCGACAGGGTGCCGGAGGTGCGCGACAGGGTCAGGTAGTCCAGCCCAACGTTGACCAGGAAGCCGAGGCGCTCGTTGATCTCGCGCAGGATGCGCCGGGCGATCTCCGCCTGTTTGGCGGTCAGGCGGTCGTCGAGGCCGGCGAACCAGTCCCTGGCCGCGCGGATCGACTGCTCGGCCGCCTGCGAGATGTCGCGGCCGGCGACCTTGACCGCCAGGGCCTCGGGCTTCAGGCGGCGGCCGCCGCAGGCGTCGCATTCGGTGACCGTCTGGAAGCGGGACAGGTCGTCGCGCACCCAGTTGGAATCGGTCTCCCGCCAGCGCCGCTCCATGTTGGGGATGACGCCCTCGAACGGCCGCTCGACGCTGTAGGACTTGGCGCCGTCCCGATAGGTGAACTTGATCGATGCCGTCCCGGAGCCGAACAGCACCGCGCGGCGGTTCTTTTCCGACAGGTCGCGGAACGGCGTCGTCATGTCGAACCGGTAGTGGGCGGCCAGGCTCTCCAGGGCCTGGCGGTACATGCGCGCGGTGGCGTTGGCCCACGGCACCACCGCCCCCTGGGCCAGCGACAGGCGGTCGTCGGGGACCACCAGCTGGGGGTCGAAATACATCTGGGTGCCCAGGCCGTCGCAGGCCGGGCAGGCGCCGAACGGGTTGTTGAAGGAGAACAGGCGCGGCTCGATCTCCTCGATCGTGAAGCCGGACACCGGGCAGGCGAACTTGGCCGAGAACACGGTGCGGTCGCCGGAGTCCGCGTCGTCGGCGAAGGCCAGCCCGTCGGCCAGCTCCAGGCAGGCTTCCAGGGAATCGGCGAGGCGCGTCATCAGCCCGCCCCGCGAGTCCGCGTCCTCCCTGCGCACCACCAGGCGGTCGACCACCACCTCGATGTCGTGCTTGAGCTTCTTGTCGAGCGCCGGGACGTCCTCGATGTCGTACGGTTCGCCGTCGACGCGGACCCGCGCGAACCCCTTCTTGCGCAGCTCCTGCAGCTCCTTGCGGTATTCGCCCTTGCGGCCGCGCACGATCGGGGCCAGCAGGTAGAGCCGCGTCCCCTCCGCCATCTCCAGCACCCGGTCGACCATCTGCGACACCGTCTGGCTCTCGATCGGCAGCCCGGTGGCGGGCGAGTGCGGGACCCCGATGCGCGCCCACAGCAGGCGCATGTAGTCCCAGATCTCGGTCACCGTGCCGACCGTGGAGCGGGGGTTCCGGCTGGTCGTCTTCTGTTCGATGGAGATCGCCGGCGACAGGCCGTCGATGGCGTCCACGTCCGGCTTCTGCATCAGTTCCAGGAACTGCCGGGCATAGGCCGACAGGGACTCCACGTAGCGCCGCTGGCCCTCGGCGTAGATGGTGTCGAAGGCGAGCGACGACTTGCCGGAGCCGGACAGCCCGGTGATCACGGTCAGACTGTCGCGCGGCATCTCGACCGTGACGTCTTGCAGGTTGTGCTCCCGGGCGCCCCGGATGACGATCTTGTCCATGGCCGCCTATATGCCCCCGGGCGGGGGGAATTGCGAGTCTGAACGAGCCTGCGGATTCTCGATTGCAGGTTCGCCATGCATGGTGCGGTTTCGCAACGCATATGTACTATTTCGAACACTCAAAAAAAACCTCAGAAATTCAGACAGAATAACCGACATATTCATATGTTTTAATGTTTTCCTTGAGGAACGTGACCTGCAAGAAACACTTTACGACACATCCGAAAAAAGAATATTGAAAGAACAAAGGCCGCAGAAAAACCTACAGTTCTTCGAATTTGTTAAATGATATCAATAAATTATGTTTGCCCGGCCATTTTTCTTTTTATCGAAAAACACGTTTTTCGTGCAGATTTTCCGCGTACTACAGGAGGCCCGCTGTGCTCCCGCCTCACCCTTCGAGGCCCGCTCCGCTCGCGCCTCAGGGTGAGGCGGGCTTCGGCAGACCCAGCCGGCGTTGAAAGGCGACCTGTCGGGGCATGAGCCTGTCGAAGCGTTCGACCGGGGTCAGGCCGTTTGGCGTCTTTCCGGGGCGTCGGGCTGCGCGAACTGCAGCGCGGCCAGCCGCGCGTAGAGCGGCGAGGTCTCGATCAGCTCGGCGTGGCGGCCGGTGGCGACCACTCGGCCGTCGTCGATCACCGCGATGCGGTCGGCGTTGACCACGGTGGCCAGCCGGTGGGCGATGATCAGGGTGGTGCGCCCGGCCATCAGGCGCTCCAGGGCCCGCTGCACCAGGCGCTCGTTCTCGGCGTCGAGGGCGCTGGTCGCCTCGTCGAGCAGCAGGATCGCCGGATCGCGCAGGATGGCGCGGGCAATGGAGACGCGCTGCCGCTGGCCGCCCGACAGGCGGACCCCCTTTTCGCCCAGGAAGGTGGCGTAGCCTTCCGGGAGGCGGGTCAGGAACTCGTCGGCCATCGCGGCGCGGGCGGCGGCCATCACCGCCGCGTCGTCGGCTTCCGGACGGCCGTAGCGGATGTTCTCGAAGCCGTCGGCGCCGAAGATCACCGGGTCCTGCGGCACCAGGGCGAGGCGTTGCCGCAGGCCCCCCGGGTCGGCCCTGCGGATGTCGGTGCCGTCCACCGAAATGGTCCCGGAGCGCGGGTCGTAGAACCGCAGAAGGAGCTGGAACACGGTGCTCTTGCCGGCCCCCGACGGGCCGACCAGGGCCAGGGTCTCGCCCGGCGCCACGGCGAGCGAGAAGTCGGTGAGCGCCGCGTGGTCGGGCCGCGACGGATAGTGGAAGGTCACGCCGTCGAACCGGACCCGGCCCTCGGGCGGGTCGGGAAGCGGCGCCGGGTCGGCCGGGGCGACGATCTCCGGCTCCGCCTCCAGCAGTTCGACCAGCCGCTCGGTGGCCCCGGCGGCGCGCAGCAGCTCGCCGTAGACCTCCGAGATGACGCCCAGGGAGAAGGCGACCACCATGGCGTAGAACACGAAGGCGGCCAGTTCGCCGCCGCTGATCTCGCCGCGCATCACCCCGTGCCCGCCGACCCACAGGATCACCGCGATGGCCAGGAACACCAGCAGGATCACGGCGGCCGACATCACCCCGCGCAGACGCACCCGGCGGATCGCGGTGACGAAGGCGGCGTCCACCTCGATCGCGAACCGGCGGCGGTCCTCGGCCTCGTGGGTGAACGCCTGCAGGGTGCGGATGGCGTTGAAGCTCTCCTCGGCGAAGGCGCCCACGTCGGCCACCCGGTCCTGGCTGGCCCGCGACAGCCGGCGCACCCGCCGTCCGATCAGCAGGACCGGCGCCACCACCAGGGGCACCACCAGCATCACCAGCCCGGTCAGGCGGGGGTCGGTGACCAGCATCATCACCACCCCGCCGACCAGGTTGAGGCCGTTGCGCAGGGCCATCGAGGCGCTGGAGCCGATGATCGACTGCAACAGGGTGGTGTCGGTGGTCAGGCGCGAGAGGATTTCGCCGGTCCGGGTGACCTCGAAAAACCCGGGGTGCAGGCGCAGCACCCGCTCGAACACCGCGTCGCGCAGGTCGGCCACCACCCGCTCGCCGACCCAGGACACCAGATAGAAGCGGATGAAGGTGCCGACCGACATCACCCAGGCGAGACCGACCAGCAGCAGCAGGGCGCGGTCGAGGGCCCCCGGATCGCCGCCGGCGAACCCGCTGTCCACCAGGTGGCGCAGCCCCTGGCCGAGGCCGAGGATCGCCAGGCTGCCGACGATCAGGGCCAGCGCCGCGCCGGCGACCCGCCAGCGATAGGGCCTCAGGAACCCGGCGGCGCGCCGGAGGGCCCGCAGGTCGCGGCCCCTGGGGCGGTCTTCCGGAAAGGAACTGGCGTGCGGTGGCGGCATCGGTCCGTCGCCCGGTGAGACAACAGGTCGGCTCCGCGGCGGCGCCCCGCGGACCGTCGTCTCTATCGCACGTCCGGCGCCGTCACGCCATGCGCGATGCGGCGCGGCGTTTTAACCGGCGGTTCGCAGGCGCTCGTTCGGGGTCTCGGCCGCTGCACCGAATGCGGCGGGGTGGCGCTTCCAGGACCCGCAGGGCGCCGCCGCGCAGGCCCGCACGACCCGATGATGGAAGCATTCGCCCCGCCCCAGGTCGAACACGCAGCCCTCGCAATTGGTGACGGTCTCCGACATCGCTGGCCTCCCGCGGCGCATGTGGATGAATCGTGAAACGGTATAGGCAGCGTGATGCATGAATGCAATGCTATTTCGTCCCGCGAAGGCATGCCGGGGTGCCATGCCGGATGATCTGTATCCCCGGCGCGATACTATGGTATAATATTCCGCGGAATGAATTGGAGACCCCGATGGATGACAGGGCGGCGACGGGCGTCGCGATGCCGGACCCGGCGCGGGCCATCGAGATCGCGGAACGCGTTTGGTGGGTCGGACATTTTCTGGAAGGGGATTCGTTCCAGTGCCACGTCTATCTCCTCGAACACGGGGAGGATTCGGTGCTGTTCGATCCGGGATCGGCGCTGACCTTCGCCCACACCCTGCGCAAGATCGAGCAGGTCACGGCGTTTTCCAGCATCCGTTATTTCGTGTGCCATCACCAGGACCCCGACATCACCGGGGTGCTGCCGCTGATCGACCGGATGGTGGCGCGCGACGACGCGGTGATCGTCACCCACTGGCGGGCCGAGGCGTTGCTCAAGCACTACGCCCTCAGGCTGCCGTTCTGGCGGGTCGACGCCCACGACTGGCAGCTCGACCTGGGAGGCCGCGAGCTGCGGTTCGTGTTCACGCCCTATGCCCATTTCCCGGGGGCCTTCGTGACCTTCGACACGGCGACGGGCACGTTGTTCTCGAGCGACCTGTTCGGCGGGTTCACCGAGGGATTCTCGCTGTTCGCCGAGGACGAATCCTATTTCGACAGGCTGCGGCCGTTCCACGAGCACTACATCCCGAGCCGCGACATCCTGCAGCACGCGCTCAGCGCGATCGAGCCGCTGCCCTTGACGCAGATCGCCCCGCAGCACGGCTCGATCATTCCGGGGTACCTGATTCCGGCGATCGTCAAGCGCCTGCGCCACCTCGATTGCGGCCTGTTCCTGCTGTCGCGCGAGAACACCGACGTCAAGCGCCTGATGGAGCTCAACAGAGCCCTCAAGGACATCACCGAGACGATGATGGTCTACCGCGACTTCAAGGACATCGCGCAATCCCTCACCACCATCTCGCGGCGCCTGCTCCCGGTCGAGCGTCTGGAGTTCCACGTGCGAACCGACGACGACGCCTTCCTGCATCTCACGCCGGAAAACCGCTATCGCGGCCGGCTGTCGGATTCGGTGCCGGACCCGGTGGCGGGAATCATGGCGTTCGACCGCGAGGGCTGGATGGCGGCGCACGGCCGGCTGTTCCGGATCCTCGACCCGGCGCCGGACGACCGTCTCACGATCGCGGTCCCGCTGTTCTCGCCGGATCGCGGCCGCGCCGATTCGGTGGCCTTGATCTACCTGACCCAACCGGTCGCGGAGAGCGACGACCTGGACGACGTGATCAGCCAGATCGAGGTGCCCTTGCAGGTGGCGGTGGAGCGGGAGACGATCTATCGCACCATCGACCTGGAGCGCCAGAAGTTCTACGAGGCCTCGATCCGCGATCCGCTGACCAACCTGTTCACCCGCTACTACATGGAAGAGACCATGCGCCGTCAGACCGCGATCCACGATCGCGACAAGAACGCGGCGATCGGCGTCATCATGGTGGACGTGGATCACTTCAAGTCGATCAACGACACCTTCGGACACAATCAAGGCGACACGGTCCTGCGAACGGTGGCCAAGTGCCTGCTCGACACGGTGCGGCCCGGCGACCTGCCGGTGCGCTACGGCGGCGAGGAATTCGCGATCTTCATCGTCGGCGCCAACCTCAAGGGGCTGGCGGATCAGGCGGAGCGGCTGCGCCTGACCATCGCCGCATTGCAGTTTGCGGACCCGATGGAGGACCGCCGGATTACCGCCAGCCTCGGCCTCTCGATCCGCCATCAGGGCGAATGCCTGGTCGATTTCGTCGACCGGGCGGACCAGGCGCTGTACGCCGCCAAGCAGGGCGGGCGCAACCAAGTCTGCCAGGGCGTTCCTTGAGCCGTGGCGGCCTCATCCTTCGACAGGCTCGGGAGGAGGAGGCAACTGACCGGGAAAAGCGCCTCCCCCTCAGCAACCATCATCGAGCGGGTATTTTTTCGGTCCACGGGGAGCCTCTGGCGACGGCGGTATTTGCATAGACGAGGCGTTTTCCGGCACGGGCGACCCAAGCCGCCTTGTGAGGTTTTCCTGCGGCCGTCAGTCTTTTGCAGGTGGCGACCGGGCCGGGGTTCCATCGGAGGCCGGCCGGGAGTGCGGCGGCGAACAGAGCCTTGCGCGGCCGCCCCCGTCCTCCGGCGATGTGGCGTTGGCCGCGATGGCGCCCGCTGTCGGCGTCGAACGGCGCCGGACCGGCCAGGCTCGCCGCTTCCTCGCGAGACAGCCTGCCCGGTTCCGGCAGGCGGATCAAGATCGCCGGGGCGGTGCGCCGGCCGATGCCGGGAACGCTGAGCACCAGGTCGAGGCGGGCCTTGAGGTCGGCTTCGGCGGAGAGGGCGCGCGCCAAGACGTCCAGCTCGGCCGCCCGCACGTCCTTGAGGGCCTCGATCTGATATGCGATCCGGCGGCAGATACGGCCATCCCGATGGCCTTCGATCCGGGTTCCGAGTCATTCCCGCGCAGGCGGGACTCCGGGCGACCGTGGCCGCGCGTCCGGACGGCTGTTTTCATGGCCTTCCTGGACCCCCGCCGGCGCGGGGGCGACGG
>JANQGL010000442.1 GCA_028277325.1 Magnetospira sp. | reverse complement strand
GGGCGCGGATGGTGGTCATCAGCAGGGCCGCCTGCAGGCCGTGCCCGGAGACGTCGCCGACGCTGACCGCCAGCCGCCCCTCCGGCAGCACCGGCGGGGCCAGGAAATCGAAGTAGTCGCCCCCGGTCTCGTCGCAGTAGCGGCTGCGCCCGGCGATGTCCAGGCCGGGCGGGCGCGGCGGCACCTCGGGCAGCAGGCTGCGCTGCACCGCCTCGGCCAGGCCGATGTCGCGGCGCAGCCGCAGGCGGTCGGCCAGGCGCGGCACCATGGCGTTGAAGGCGCGCGCCAGATCGCCCAGTTCGTCGCGTCCGCCGGTCGGTGCCCGGGCCGCCAGGTCGCCGGCCGCCAGACGGTCGGCGGCGCCGGCCAGCGCCCGCACCGGCCCGGTGATCGAGCGCGCCCCCAGCAGGCCCAGCAGGACGGCCAGCAGGATCAGGCCGACCGACAGCAGGGCGATGCCGCCGGCCAGGAAGGCGATCTCGGAATCGACCAGCCGCTCGACCCGCCGCGCCTCGGTCAGGATGTCGTCGAACGGCACCACCAGGAGGAGGTAGGTGCCGAGGACGTCGATCGGCGCGTAGGCCCACAGGGCGTCGCGTCCCTGGTAGGCGAGCCGGCGGACCCCCGGGGCGCCGATCCCCATGTCGTCGCGCATCGCCGCGAAGGCGCCGCCGGCCGGCCCCTCGATCCATCCCAGGCTGAGGTCGCGGTCGATGCCATCGGACACCGCGTCGCGCCCGGCCAGCAGGCGGACCCCGTAGACGCCGTCGGCGCGCGGTGCCAGATCGACCAGGAAGGCCCGCGAATCGGCGCCCAGCTCGAGCCGCCGGCGCACCGTATCGAGGATCCCGAGGATCGGCACGTGCAGTGCCGCCACCCCGGCCGGCCGGCCGTCGGGGCCGGCGAACCGGCGGGCCAGGGTGGCCACCACCCCGCCGGCCGCCGGATCGCGGCGCGGCACCGTCCATATCGCGCCGTCCAGGCGGATCGCCCGCCGGTACCAGGCCTGGCGGCGCGGGTCGGCCGCCGTCGACGCGCCGCCATGTCCGGGAAACACCACGTGGGCCCCGTTCTCCAGGCTGACGGTCAGCCAGCGGACGCGGTCCGGGCGGCGGTCGTGGATGGCGCGCAGGACCGGCACCAGGACCGAAAGACGCCGCCGCAGGGCCTCCGGATCGGCCGGCGCGGCGCCGGGCGCCATCCGGAAGGCGGCGACCCGCCGGCTGATCCGCAGCGGCGCGCCGTCGACCCCCTCGGGCCGCCAGTCGTGCAGCCCCGGCACCACCGGGTCGGCGCCGGAGAAACGGTCGACCGGCAGCAGGTCGCCGCTATCGCGCCGCGCCGGGCGGCCGAGCACCCGCGACGCCCGGCCGGCCACCAGGTCGAGGCTGACGTCCAGCAGGTCCTGTTCCACGTGCAGGGTCTGCGCCGCCAGGTCGACCGCCTGGCGCATGGTGTTGGAGCGCTGTTCGGTGAGCAGGTCGGCGGCCCGCTCGCCGAGCCGTTTCGACAGCACGTCGAGGCCGCGCAGGTCGATCCAGACCGAGGCGGCGAGCGGCAGCACCGCCACCCCGAACAGCATCAGCAGCAGTTTGGTGCGCACGCGCATGGCGCGGACTCCCGCTCGCTGGGGGCGCGGCGCCTCGGGACGGCGGTCGGGCTCAGCGCTTGACCATCCGGTAGCCGACCAGCAGTACCAGGGTGCCCAGCACGGCCAGCCCGAAGCTGGTCAGGTCGAAGCCGGTGACGTCGCCGATGCCCAGGGTCTGGCCGATGAAGCCGCCGATCACCGCGCCGACGATGCCGAGCACGATGGTGACGACGAAGCCGCCGGGGTCGTCGCCCGGCATCAGGAACTTGGCGGCCAGGCCGGCCAGCGCCCCGAACACGATCCACGACAGAATGCCCATGCGGTCCTCCTCTCCCGTTTCCCGGCGCCGCCGCCGCGGCGCGACCGGAGAATAGCCGACCGGCCGGCCGGCGGCCAGGGCGCGGACCCGATACGGCCGCGACCGTCATCCAAGGCTTGCATTCCGGTTCCGTCCGTCTACAATCATGATTATAAAATCTCTTTAGGTGGATCACGTCAAGATGGGCATGTGGCGGTTCGGTCTGGTGGTCTCGGTCGTCGTGCTGGCGGCGGCGCCGGCGGGCGCGTTTCCGGCCCATGTGATCCGGGTGATCGACGGCGACACCTTCTGGGCCTGGATCGAACCGATGCCCGACCTGCGGGTGAAGCGGGCGGTGCGGATCGCCGGCATCGACGCCCCCGAACTGAACGGCAAATGCGCCGCCGAGCGCGAATTGGCGATCCGCGCCCGCGACCGGCTGCGCGAACTGCTGAACGGCGCGGTGACGGTGGAGGACACCCGCCCCGGCAAGTACGCGCAACGGCTCATCGCGCGGGTGCTGGTCGACGGCCGGGACGTCGCGCCGCGCCTGCTCGCCGAGGGCCTGGCCCGGGTGATGTCCAACGCCCGCCGGGTGGCTTGGTGCCTGGCAGGTCGGCGGTCCGACGCCCGGCCGGCTCAGTTTCGCCCGCCCGCCGCCATCCGGCCGCCGCGCCACAGCGGGTCGCCCGCGGGCAACCAGCGCCATGCGGTCCTTGCGGAAATCATCCGGGAACAGCCGCGAAAACCGGGCCGCGCGACCTATTCGACCCGGCAGGCCTCGTCGAATTCGAGCCGCGGGCCGCGCGGGAACAGCGCCGACGGATCGCCGTAGCCCAGGTTGCACAGGAAGTTGGACCGGATCCGGGTGCCGGCGAAGAACGCCGCGTCGACCGCCGCGTTGTCGAACCCGGACATCGGCCCGCAGTCGAGACCCAGGGCGCGCGCCGCCAGGATCAGGTAGGCCCCCTGCAGGGTGCCGTTGCGGAACGCCGTGGTCTCGATCAGGGCGTCGTTGCCGACGAACCAGGACCTGACGTCGGTATGCGGGAACAGCCGCGGCAGCTGCTCGTGGAACGCCATGTCGTGGCCGACGACGGCGGTCACCGGCGCCGTCATGGTCTTCTCCGCGTTGGCCTCCATCAGCGCCGGGCGGAGCCTCTCCTTGGCCTCCGGCGAGGTGACGAAGACCAGCCGGACCGGCGAGCAGTTGGCGCTGGTCGGCGCCATCCGCATCAGGTCCCACAGGCGGCGCAGCAGCGCCGGATCGACCGGCCTGTCCTGCCACGCGTTGTGGGTGCGGGCGTCCAGGAACAGGGTGTTGAGGGCATCGGCGTCGAGCGTCATGGCAGCGGTCCTTGGTGTTGGGGTGCGTTTCCCGCAACGTGGGGGCGCGGCGACGGATTGGCAACCCCCCGGCCGCCGGTTCCCGGGCCGGGGCTCAGACGCCCTCGGCGGCGAGCGCCTCCTCGACCGTCAGGTCGTCCTGGCCGACCACCTGGTCGCGTCCGCGCCGCTTGGCGGCGTAGAGGCAGGCATCGGCCCGCGCCACCAGCTTGCCGATCGGTTCCCCGGCCTCGTAGCGGCCGGCCCCGATCGACACCGACAGCTTGCCCAGCTTCTCGCCGGTCTTGCGGTTGATCAGGGTCTTGCCGACCACCTTGCGGCGGATCGTCTCGCCGACGATCTTGGCGGCGCGCAACGGCGTCGCCGGCAGGACGATGCCGAACTCCTCGCCGCCGTAGCGGGCCGCCGTGTCCTGGCCCTTCACGCTGCCGACCAGCACCTGGGCCAGCACCTTGAGCACCTGATCGCCGGTCTGGTGGCCGTAGGTGTCGTTGAATTTCTTGAAATGGTCGATGTCGATCATCAGCAGCGACAGCTCGTCGCCGGTTTCCATCGACTCATCGGCCGCCGTCCGCAGAGAGGCGTCGAACACCTTGCGGTTGGCGATCCCGGTCAGGGCGTCGGTCTGCGCCTCGTGGCGCATCGCCTCCAGGTCGATGCGCAGCTTGTCGACCTCCTGCGACGACGCGGTCAACTGCTTTTCCAGGGTCGCGTTGCGGCTTTCCATCTGGCGGGTCGCCGACAGGATGCCGGAGATGGTCCTTTTCAGCTCCTCCGCCCCCGTCGCCTGCTCGATGCGACGGTGGCCGATGGCCAGCGCCTTCCCGAACGCGGAGGTGTCCCCCTCCGCCTCCTTCAGGAAGCTGAGGACGCGGTCGATCTGCTCTCCCAGATGCTCGCTGGCCTCGATGGCGCCTTCCGGCTCCGCCTCGGCGGCGAAGAACTTGGCATGGATTTCGGCGCAGCGGGTTTCCGTGAACGCCTGCCTGTTGCGCAGCAGAATGTCCAGGGTATGGCGCAGGTCGGGGTAGGTCCCGGCGTGGTAATGGTACCACACCATGAAGTTCTCCGGGGTCGGGGAGACCCCGAGCGCGCGCATCCGCTCGATCGCGGCATCTGCGTGCTCGGCGACGTTCATGATTGTCCGGTCCCGGTTCACCGAAACAGCCCCCACAGTCGGCCTCGTCAGGAAACATAGCGCCATCCCCGCGAAAACCAAACCCGAATCATCGCCCGGAGGGAACGCTTCGGACGGCGTTTGGGGTTGGCCGAAGCTCGCTCCGGGGAGTAGAATTCGGGCCCTTGGGAGACGCGGCGTCCGGCGCCTCGAATGCCCATTCAAAATCATCCAGAAAAGGGAGCCCGGCGATGATCAAGGCGGATATCACGAAAGCGGAAGGCGAACGGCTGCTCCTGTCCGGCGATTCCGAAACCGCCCGCGAGGTCCTGGAGGAGGCGGTGGCGCAATACCGGACGGCCGACGACCAGATCGGCGAGGCCGATGCCTTGATGGTTCTCGGACGCCTGGAGCTGGACGTGGGCACGGCCGACGCCGCCGCGGCCGCCTTCGAGCGCGCGGCGGCCATGTTCCGGCTGGCCGAGAGCGCGCAAGGCGAGGCCCAGGCGCTGCTCGAACTGGGCGACCTGGCGCGCGCCGACGACCGCCTCGACGCGGCCGAGCGCCTTTACCGGTGGGCCGCCGAACTGATGACCGAGGCCGGCGACCAGGGCGGCCGGGGCAAGGTGGACAAGAACCTGGGCCATCTGTATCGGCGGCGCGGCGAGGAGGAGGTGGCGCTGTCCCACTACCACCGCGCCTGCGACCACTACGCGGCGGCCGGGGAACGGCAGGGGCGCGCGGTGGCCCTCAAATACGCGGGCCACGTCGAGCGCCGCCTGGGGCGCCCGGACCGCGCCCACGAAGCCTACGACGAGGCGCTGGACATCTTCCGCCAGAACGGCGACCACCTCGGCGAGGCGGCGGTGCTGACCGGACTCGGCAAGCTGCAGCGCCGCAGCGGCAATCTGACCGAGGCGCGCGAGACGTTGCGCCTGGCGATCACGATCTGCGGCGAGGTGGGGGACCTGCGCGGCGAGGCCCACGCCATGCTCGCCCTGGCCCGCCTTGAGAGGGTCAAGGACCCGAAACGGGCGCGCGGCCTGTTCACCCACGCGGCCAGCCTGTTCGACCGCGCCGGAGTGCCGCAGGTGCGCGATCACGCGTTGCGCGAGGCCGCCGAACTCGTCGCCTGACCGGCGACCGGAGACCGTGATCCCATGCTGATTCTGGAACGCCTGCGGCGGCCGGGCCTGCAGCCGGTCGAGCTGCGCCTCGCGGCCGGCGAGCGGCTGCTCGTCACGGGGCCGTCCGGGTCCG
>JANQGL010000425.1 GCA_028277325.1 Magnetospira sp. | reverse complement strand
CCTGGGCGATCCTGCTGGGGCTGGCCTGGCTGTCGCATTGCGGCGGCCAGGGCCTGATCGCCTATGCCCTGGCCCACTTGGCGGCGCCGTTCTCGGCGGTCAGCCTGCTGGTGCAGCCGATGCTGGCCGCCGGGCTCGCCTGGCTGCTGCTCGGCGGGGCCCTGGGGCCGCGACAGGCGCTCGGCGCGGCGGTGGTGCTGGCCGGGATCTACGTGGCGCGGCGGGGCAGTCGCTGAGGCGCCCTACTCGGCGGCCGGCGCCGTTTCCCCCGCCTCCGGTGCCGGGTCGCCGGCCGGGCGGGCGGCCGGCGCGACGCCGCGCCGGATCGCGTCCACCTCCTCGGCGGTCAGTTTGGGGCCGCCCGACTTGAACCACACGGTGCAGATGCGCACCCAGTTGTCGACCGAGTCCGAGCGCTGCACCGCCAGGTGCGGCACCGTGTTGCAGTAGAGGGCGAGCGGCATCCCGGACGACCCGGTCTGCCCGCCGGGCGCGGCGAGGGCCGGGGTCGCCAGCAGCGACAGCAAAGGCAGGATCCGGTACATGGCAACTCTCTTTCAAACACGGTACCTCACGGGCGATACCCCGGTCAGGGATCGCCCCCCCCGACCCGCACCGAGACCATGACCATCCGATGCCGGTCGGTACACAGGCCCTAATGCAGACTCCCGCTGCCGGGTCCGGCCGACGACAGATAGGTCAGGATGTCCGGCTCGATCTCGATGCCCCAGATCTCCGGATGGCGGACCGCCAGCCACAGCACGCACTGGGCGAGGATCTGCTGATCGTCGTCGCCCAGGGCGTGGGCGATCATCGGCCCGACCACGCCGAGCCGCGGGTCGGCGTCGTCCGGCAGGTCCTCGTCGTCGAACCGCTCGCGGCTGAGGTCGTCGAGCATGGCCTCCACCCGATCCAGCTTGGTGCGCCGGAAGTCCTCCAGGACGCGGGGCGTATAGGTGACCGGGATCTCCTCGCCGTCGCGGAAAATCTCGAACGCGAACTCGTTTGTCTCGGTGCTCATGGCGTCCTCCTGCCTTCAATATGGCCGGTCGGGCGCCGCTTCACCAGCCCGCCGGGCCGGCCAACGGCTTTTTTGTTGGCACTGCACAATGTGATATCCTATATCCGGCGGCGTGAACCGACCACATCGCCGTCGGGTCCTTGACTCGCATCGACCGGCGGCGCTACGGGTGAACCAAGGCCCCCGTCCCGAGACCCCGTGCGGCGGCTCGGGACGGGACCTCGAAAGACAACCGGCGTTCAAGGAGTCCTATTCCATGGCCCTCTACATCACCGAAGACTGCACCAACTGCGATGCCTGCGTGCCCGTATGCCCCAACGAGGCGATCAGCGAGGGCGACGTGGTCTACGTCATCGATCCCGACCGCTGCACCGAATGCGTGGGCGCCGAGGACGAGCCTCAGTGCGTTCTGGTTTGCCCCGCCGACTGCATCCTCGACGACCCCAACCACGAGGAGACCGAGGACGAACTGATGGCCAAGTTCAAGGCCCTGAGCGCCTGAGCGTGCGCCACACGGCGTCGAAGGCGGCGGGCCGGCCCCGGCCCGCCGCCTTCGACGTTTTCTCCCGGCCGACGGCGGGCCCGTCGGGGGGCGCCGTCGCGGTGTGCCGTCAACCATCGGCGGCGCGGCCTTCCTCCCGTTCCATCTCGGCCAGGGCGCGGACGATCGGCTGGGTGGTCAGGCTTTCCACCTCGCCGGGACAGCGGCGCCGCCAGTTGGGGTGCTCGTCGATGGTGGCCGGCATGTTGGCCTGTTCGGTCTGGTTGAACAGGTCCTCGAACTGGACCACGGTCATCTGGCTCGGGGTGCGGGCCAGGAACCGGTGCACGGCGAGGATGAAGGCCTCCGACGGCAGGCCGTCGGGGCCGTCCGGCGGACCGTCCAGCCCGCCATGCGTTTCGAGGGCCTCGCCGAGCTTGGCGCGGTCGACCGGACGTCCGCGCGCCGCCGCGGCCGCCGCGTCGTCGGACGGATAGAGGTTCAGTTCGGTGCGCAGGGCGATGTCGCGCCCGGTCCAGAACCCGGACAGGGTCGCCTGGTCGTGGGTCGCCGGGGCGGCGAGGGCGAAGGCGGGATAGCTGTCCGGCGCCTTGTAGGACTTGTCGGCCGCGCGCTCGCGGTGCAGGACGCGGAACGACAGGGCGGCGCGGTCCATGATCCGCTCGCGGAATCCGTCCGGGATGGTGCCCAGATCCTCGGCCACCACCGCGCAGCGGTTGCGATGGCTCTCCAGGACGACGATGTTGACCAGATCGTCCATCGGATAGCGCACGTAGCCGCCGTCGCGGGCCGACCGGCCGAGCGGCACCCAGTAGAGGCGCAACAGCTGGAACGCGTGGTCGATGCGGATCACCGAGGCGTGGCGCATCACCGCGCGCAGCATCTCGATGAACGGCACGTAGGCGCGGTCGCGCAACGCCCCCGGCGCGAACGGCACCACCCCCCAGTCCTGGCCGATCGGGTTGCGCAGGTCGGGCGGGCAGCCGACCGCCACGCCGCTCGGCACCGCGTCCTGGTGAACCCAGCACTCGGCGCCGTCGCGGTCGAATCCCACCGCCACGTCCATGTAGATCCCGAGCGGCAGATCCTTCGCCTGCTCGGCGGCGCGCGCCAGCTGGCGGTCGGCCTCCCATTGCAGGTACAGATGGAAGGTCACGCGGTCGGCGTGCTCGGCCGCGAAGGCCTGCACTTCGGGCGACTCCGGGCGATGGAACGCGGCCGGCCACCATTGCCAGGGAATCCAGTTGCCGTACTCGCCGGTGAAGGCGAATTTCTCGCGCAGGGCCTCGAACAGGGCGAACCGGCGCAGGGTCTCGCCGCCCCGGGTCACGAAGCCCTGGAAGTCGCGCCCGCGGTCGCTGCCGGTCTCCATGTGGCGGACCCGGAACGACTGGTGGCAGCGCTCCAGGATCGGCCGCTTGGCCTCCGCCACCGCCGGGTAGTTGACCTGCTCGCTGGTCCGCAGCATGTCCAGGCGGCCGCCGAGCGCCAGGTCGTCGGCCAGTTCGGTCGCCACCGCGTCCTCGTGCAGGTCGGGGACCGCCGCCACGTCGATGTAGAGGAGGTTGAGCATGGCCCGGCTGTTCGGCGAATAGGGAGTGCAGCGGTCGGGCCGTTCCGGGAACAGGGCGTGCAGCGGGTTGATGCCGACGAAGGCGGCGCCCAGCGCCGCCGACTGCTCGGCCAGCCGGCCGAGGTCGGTGAAGTCGCCGATCCCCCAGTTGGTCGGCGAGCGGTGCCCGTAGAGCTGCACCGAGAACCCCCAGGTCCGGCGCCCCTCGGCGAGGGCCGGCGGCAGGTAGCATTGCGCCGGGGCGACGATCAGGGTCGCGGTGTCGGTCGGCCGCTCGTCCAGCCACATCCGGTGATAGCCCGGTCCGGGCAGGTCGCGAAGGGTGACCATGCGGCGTTCCACCGCGACGTCGTCGCGGGTATGGCGGGCGGCCGGCGGCGCCTCGCGGTCGATCGCCGCGAACCGCCGCTCGCCGGTGATCCTGGCGACGGGCGACCAGCCGGCCGGCCTGATCATCGAGAGCGAAACCGGCGAGCGGCGGTTCGCGGCGATCGACCGCGAGGCGCCGCCGG
>JANQGL010000403.1 GCA_028277325.1 Magnetospira sp. | reverse complement strand
CCGGCGTCCGGACCTCCACCGACAGCCCGAACCGGTCGAGCAACTGCGGCCGCAGCTCGCCTTCCTCCGGGTTGCCGGAGCCGACCAGCACGAAGCGGGACGGATGCCGCACGCTCAGGCCCTCGCGCTCGATCACGTTCTCGCCCGAGGCGGCCACGTCGAGCAGCAGGTCGACCAGATGGTCCTCCAGCAGGTTGACCTCGTCGATATACAGGAACCCCCGATGCGCCTGGGCCAGCAGGCCCGGCTCGAAGGCCTTCTCGCCCTGCGCCAGGGCGCGCTCCAGGTCGAGCGCGCCGACCACCCGGTCCTCGGTGGCACCGAGCGGCAGGTCGACCACCGGCACCGGGATGGTCTCCTCCTCCGGCGCCCCGCCTTCCGGGCGGTGGGTGCAGCCGGTGGCGCAGTTGCGGCGGTCGGCCGCCGGGTCGCAGCCGTAGGGACAGCCGGCCACGGCGCGCATCGGCGGCAGCAGCGCGGCCAGCGCGCGCACCGCGGTCGACTTGCCGGTGCCCCGGTCGCCGAACACCATCACCCCGCCGACCGAGGGGTCGACGGCGGCGATCAGGAGGGCCAGCTTCATCTCTTCCTGGCCGACGATGGCGGAAAACGGATAGACGCCCTTCATGACTCGGGCTCCGGCGCGGCGGAGGCGCCGCGAACGAGGGACGGACGGATTTCGGACTGCATGGACCCCCCGGGGAAATTCAGGCTTTCGAGACGTGACCGGGAAGTAATAAAGTCGGGCCACCGCCCATGCAAGCCGAGAAACGGCCGCCGCCGGACCGCGGACGGCGGGATCGATTCCCCTGTGTTCATGCCGGATCGGGTGGTGTAAAAGAGCCGGCCACCTTCCTTCCAGGGTCCGAAATCCGCCATGTCCCGACGCACCGACCTCCGCTCCATCCTCATCATCGGCGCCGGCCCGATCATCATCGGCCAGGCCTGCGAGTTCGACTACTCCGGCGCCCAGGCCTGCAAGGCGCTGCGCGAGGAAGGCTATCGGGTGATCCTGGTCAATTCCAATCCGGCCACCATCATGACCGACCCGTCGATGGCCGACGCCACCTACGTCGAACCCATTACGCCGGACATCGTCGAACGGATCATCGCGCGCGAGACGCCGGACGCCCTGCTGCCCACCATGGGCGGCCAGACGGCGCTCAACACCGCGATGGCGCTGTACCGGTCGGGCGCCCTCGAACGGCACGGCGTGGAGCTGATCGGCGCCGACGCCGACGCCATCGACAAGGCCGAGGACCGCGAGCGGTTCCGCGAGGCGATGCGCGGGATCGGCCTGGATTCGCCGCGCAGCGCCCTGGTCCACGATCTGGAGGAGGCGCGCCAGGCCCTGGAGGACATCGGCCTGCCGCTGATCATCCGCCCCGCCTACACCCTCGGCGGCACCGGCGGCGGCGTCGCCTACAACCGGGAGGAATACGAACAGATCGTCGCCAACGGACTGGCCGCCTCGCCGACCGTTCAGTGCCTGGTCGAGGAATCGATCATCGGCTGGAAGGAATTCGAGATGGAGGTGGTGCGCGACCGGGCCGACAACTGCATCATCGTCTGCTCGATCGAGAACGTCGATCCGATGGGGGTCCACACCGGGGATTCGATCACCGTCGCCCCGGCCCTGACCCTCACCGACAAGGAATACCAGATCATGCGCAACGCCTCGCTCGCGGTGCTGCGCGAGATCGGGGTGGACACCGGCGGCTCCAACGTGCAGTTCGCCATCAACCCGGACGACGGGCGGATGGTGATCATCGAGATGAATCCGCGGGTGTCCCGCTCCTCCGCCCTGGCCTCCAAGGCGACCGGGTTCCCGATCGCCAGGATCGCCGCCAAGCTGGCGGTCGGCTATACCCTGGACGAGCTGGACAACGACATCACCGGGGTGACCCCGGCGTCGTTCGAGCCGACCATCGACTACGTGGTGGTCAAGATCCCCCGCTTCACGTTCGAGAAGTTCCCCGGCACCGACCCGCTGCTGACCACCTCCATGAAATCGGTCGGCGAGGCGATGGCGATCGGCGGCACCTTCTCGGAGTCCCTGCAGAAGGGTCTCCGGTCCATGGAAACCGGCCTGACCGGACTGAACGACGTGCGCGACGTGACCCCGGAATCCATCCGCGCCGCCCTCGCCACGCCGCGCCCCGACCGTCTGCTGGTGATCGCCCAGGCGTTCCGGTTCGGGGTGCCGATGGCCGACATCCAGGCGGCCTGCAAGTACGACCCCTGGTTCCTGGCCCGCATCCGCGAGATCGTCGAGGCGGAAGCGGAGGTGCGCGACAAGGGCCTGCCGAGCGACGCGCCGGGCCTGCTGCATCTCAAGCGCATGGGATTCTCCGACGCCCGGCTGGCCGACCTGGAAGGCGAACGGGCAAGCTGGGTCGCCGCCCGGCGCGCCTCGCTGAACGTGCACCCGGTCTACAAGCGGGTCGATACCTGCGCCGGCGAATTTCCCAGCCGCACGTCTTATATGTACTCGTGCCACCTCGGCGACGGGGTCGCCCTGCCGCAGTGCGAATCCGATCCCTCGGACCGTGCCAAGGTGGCGATCCTGGGCGGCGGCCCCAACCGCATCGGCCAGGGGATCGAGTTCGATTACTGCTGCGTCCACGCCGCCTACGCGATGCGCGACGCCGGATTCGAATCGATCATGGTCAACTGCAACCCGGAGACCGTGTCGACCGACTACGACACCTCGGACCGCCTGTATTTCGAGCCGCTGACCGACGAGGACGTGATCGAGCTGCTGCGGGTCGAGCAGTCGCGCGGCGACCTGCGCGGGGTGATCGTGCAGTTCGGCGGCCAGACGCCGCTCAAGCTGGCCTCGGCCCTGCAGGAGGCGGGCGTGCCGATCCTCGGCACGTCGCCGGATTCGATCGACCTGGCCGAGGACCGGGAGCGGTTCCAGGATCTGTTGCGCCGGCTCGACCTCAGGCAGCCGGACAACGCCACCGCGTCCAGCCCCGAGGCCGCCCTGGAGAAGGCGGAGACCATCGGCTACCCGGTGGTGGTGCGGCCGTCCTACGTGCTCGGCGGGCGGGCCATGCAGATCGTCCACTCGCGGACCGGCCTGGAGGAATACTTCGAACACCTCATCATCGAGAGGCTGCGCGGCCTGGTGAGCGTCGAGATCGACGCCGACAACCCGATCCTGCTCGACAAATACCTGCAGGACGCCATCGAGGTGGACGTGGACGCGGTCTGCGACGGCACCGCCGTCTACGTGGCCGGCGTGATGCAGCACATCGAGGAGGCCGGCATCCACTCCGGGGACTCCGCCTGTTCGCTGCCGCCCCATTCGCTGCCCGAACCGGTGATCGAGGAACTGCGCCGGCAGACCGAGCTGCTGGCCCGCGGGCTCGACGTGATCGGCCTGATGAACGTGCAGTTCGCGGTCAAGGGCGACGACATCTTCATCCTGGAGGTCAATCCCCGCGCCTCGCGCACCGTGCCCTTCGTGGCCAAGGCGACCGGGGTGCCGATCGCCAAGATCGCGGCCCGGGTGATGGCCGGCGAACCCCTGGCCTCGTTCGACCTGCCGCCCCGCCCGACGTTCGATCACATCGCGGTCAAGGAAGCGGTGTTCCCGTTCGCCCGCTTCCCCGGGGTCGACATCATCCTCGGCCCGGAGATGAAGTCGACCGGCGAGGTGATGGGCATCGATTCCGATTTCGCGCATGCCTTCGCCAAGGCGCAGCTGGGC
>JANQGL010000396.1 GCA_028277325.1 Magnetospira sp. | reverse complement strand
AGGGTCACCCCGAACACCCGATGGCCGCGCGCGACCAGCAGGGCGGCGGCGGTCGAGCTGTCGACGCCGCCCGACATGGCGACCGCGACCGGCGCCCCGGCCGGCAGATCGAGATCGACCGTCAACGGATGTCCTCCAGGCGGCCGGCGCAGAAGGTGAACAACGCCCGGCGGGCGAGGCGCCAGCCCGGGGTCGCGTCATCGGCCCGGACGGCGGGCGGCGCGGCGGCGGCTTCGATCATACGGGTCTCCATCCGACCGGCGGCCCCGCCAGCCGGATCCGCGGTCGGGGGGGCGGTTGCCGTCCGTTCGCATGGGTGCGGCGGATCGGCAACGCCGTCAAACAAACGTCATGCCGCCGGGGTTGACGGGCCGGCACCGCCGTACCACGTGTGTCGCAGTCACGAGACCCGGCCCGCCGACCGGGGACCTTCAAAAAGAAATGAAACCATGTCAACCACGAACACATAGGAGATGTCATGATGACTCATTTGGCCAATCATGACGACACCCCGCGCGGCAATGCGCCCTGGTGGCTTCTGCCCAGCGTCCACGGCATCGTGCTGCTGGCCGCCGCCACCGCCTGGGCCGTCGCATCGTCCGTCACCTGACCCCCCGCCGGCCGGCCACCCGGGCGGCGTCCCCTCCGTCCCGCGCCGTTCCGGCGCCGGGTCGGCGCGTCCGGGGTTGCGGCCCCGGGCGCATCCCGTCCGCCTGTGCCGTCCGTCACAGATTCGTCAAACGATCGGCGCTATGCTCGGTGCCGGCAATGAATGGAGGCAGTCATGTCCAACCGCGTTTCCCCGACCCCCGCCCCGAGGCCGGCCGACGAAGTTCCGGACAGCCTGCGCGACCTGGTGGCCGTCGGCCACCTGTGCGATGCCGCCCTGCGCGCCGAGCGGGAGGCCGGTCGGGCCCCCGTCCAGATCGAGGCGCCGGCGCCCGACCTGCCGCGCGATCCGGCCCTCCCGCCGCGCTGACATCCCGTCCGGAGACGGCCCGAACCCGTCTCCGCGCCCGTCCCCGGGCCGCGCCGTTCGGCGCGATACCGCCGTTTCCACGGAATTTCCCGTCCATCCACATCGAATAAATTAATTCGCATGTGCAAAAAACCGTTTTGCCAGCGCGAATTTTTTTCTATGTATTAATGGCGGACCGTGACGTCCGGCGATTTCATGCGGACAAGGAGATAAGGGCAAATGTCCATCGAAAAGGTGGGAATTATCGGCGGCGGGACCATGGGACTCGGCATCGCGCAGGTTTGCGCCCGGGCCGGGATATCGACCACGGTCGTCAAGGCCACCCCCGGCGACCTGGAGAAACCGCGCGGCAAGCTGCAGGGCGCCCTGGCGAAGGCGGTCGACCGCGGCAAGATGGCGGCCGAGGAGCGTGACCGGATTCTCGGCCACATCACCCTCACCGACCAGGAATCGGCGGTCGCCGACTGCGACCTGATCGTCGAATCGGTGGTCGAGGACATCGAGATCAAGAAAGCCCTGTTCCGGCGCCTCGAAGGCATCTGCCGCGACGACGCGATCCTGGCCACCAACACCTCCACCCTGTCGGTGACCGAGATGATGGCGGTCTGCACCCACCGCCAGCGGGTGGCCGGCCTGCACTTCTTCAACCCGGCGCCGGTGATGCGTCTGGTCGAGGTCATCCACGGCTTCGAGACCTGCGACGAGAACATTCAGGCCCTGACCGAGTTCTGCAAGCGCGTCGGCAAGGATCCGGTGCAGGTGCAGGACACCACCGGCTTCATCGTCAACCGCCTTCTGACCCCCTACATGCTCAACGCGATCCGCATGCTGGAGCGCGGCACCGGCACCATCGAGACCATCGACAAGGCGATGCTCACCGGCGCCGGGGTGCCGATGGGCCCCTTCGCGCTGGCCGACTACATCGGCCTCGACGTGGTCATCGCGATGTCCAGGAACATCTACGAGGACGTGCGCCAGAGCCACCACGCGCCGCCGCACACGCTGGTCCGCCTGGTCCAGCTCGGCTACCTCGGCGTCAAGACCGGCAAGGGATTCTACGACTACTCGGTCAAGCCGGCGGTCGGCAACCCGGACCTGGAGCGGCCGGTGATCTGAGGTTCGGCCGCCGCGTCACCCCCCAAGGCAGAAACGCCCGCCGGCAACTCCCGCGGGGGTTCGCGTCCGGGTCGCACTCCGACGCCGGGTCAGCCCGCCATCGCCTCCTCGGCCGCCGCCTCCTCGGCCTCGACGCGCGCCTTGTCGGCCGCGCCCTTGGCCTCCGGGTCGCGGTCGACCAGTTCGATGATCGCCATCGGCGCCGCGTCGCCGTAGCGGAACCCGGCCTTGAGGACCCGCGTGTAGCCGCCCGGACGGTCCTTGTAGCGCTCGGCCAGGGTGTCGAACAGCTTCGCCACCACCGCGTCGTTGCGCAGGAAGGCGAAGGCCTGGCGCCGGGCGTGCAGGTTGCCGCGCTTGCCCAGGGTGATCATCCTGTCGGCGAACCTGCGCAGGTCCTTGGCCTTCGGCAGGGTGGTCTTGATCTGCTCGTGGGTCAGCAGCGACGCCGTCATGTTGGCGAACATGGCCTTGCGGTGGCTGCTGGTGCGGTTCAGTTTGCGTCCGCTCATTCGGTGGCGCATGGCGGCATCCTCCTCTTCCGTCCGGGGCCTCGCGCGCGAAGCCGATCACAGATCCCGCCGAGCCCGTCGGGTCGGGGCGGGTCGGACCCTCATGGTCCGGGCCTCGTCGGTCGGGGGCGCCCCTTCGCGACGAGGCCGACAATCGACAGGCAACCCCGGGGCGCGCCCGGCGCGCCGCGACGGCTCAATACGGCTCTTCGAGCTTCTTGGCCAGGTCCTCGATGTTCTCGGGCGGCCAGTCGGCGATTTCCATGCCCAGGTGCAGGCCCATCTGGGTCAGCACCTCCTTGATCTCGTTCAGCGACTTGCGGCCGAAGTTGGGGGTCCGCAGCATTTCCGCCTCGGTCTTCTGGACCAGGTCGCCGATGTAGATGATGTTGTCGTTCTTCAGGCAGTTGGCCGAGCGGACCGACAGTTCCAGCTCGTCGACCTTGCGCAGCAGGTTCTTGTTGAACGGCAGGTCGTCCTTCTTCTCGGATTCCGCCATCACCTGCGGCTCCTCGAAGTTGATGAACAGCTGCAACTGGTCCTGCAGGATGCGCGCCGCCAGGGCGACCGCGTCCTCCGGGCTGACGGTGCCGTTGGTGGACACGTCCAGCGACAGCCGGTCGTAGTCGGTGACCTGGCCCACGCGGGTGTTGTCCACCTTGTAGGCCACCTTGCGCACCGGCGAGAAGATGGCGTCGATGGGGATCAGGCCGACCGGCGAATCCTTCGGCCGGTTCAGGCTGCCCGGGACGTAGCCCTTGCCGGATTCCACGGTCAGTTCCATGGTGATCCGGGTGCCGTCGTCGAGGGTGCAGATGACCAGCTCCGGATCCATGATCTCGATATCGTGACCGGTCTCGATCATGCCGGCGGTGACCTCGCCCGGCCCCTCGGCGATCAGCATCATCCGCTTCGGACCCTCGCCGTGCATGGCGAGCCCGAGCGACTTGATGTTGAGCACGATGTCGGTCACGTCCTCGCGCACCCCGGCGACCGACGAGAACTCGTGCAGCACGCCGTCGATCTTGATCGCGGTGACCGCCGCGCCCTGCAGCGACGACAACAGGACCCGACGCAGGGCGTTGCCGAGCGTCAGGCCGAAGCCGCGCTCCAGCGGTTCGGCGACGATGGTCCCACGGCGCCGGGGATCACCGCCCGGATTGATGTCCAACTTGGTCGGCTTGATGAGTTCCTGCCAATTTTTTTGAATCACGAATGGGCCCCATGCTCGACTGCAACTTGTGAGGATGACCGGCGCGCGGACCGGCCATGCGTCATCGGACGGCCGTGGGCCGCAGCGACTCCGTCGCTACACCCGGCGCCGCTTGCGCGGCCGGCACCCGTTGTGCGGAATCGGTGTCACGTCCTTGATCGAGGTGATGTTGAAGCCCACCGCCTGCAACGCGCGGAGGGCCGATTCGCGGCCCGATCCGGGCCCCTTGACCTCGACCTCCAGGGTCTTCATGCCATGCTCCTGCGCCTTGCGCCCGGCGTCCTCGGCCGCCACCTGGGCGGCATAGGGGGTCGACTTGCGCGATCCCTTGAACCCCATGCTCCCGGCCGACGACCAGGAAATGGCGTTGCCCTGGGCGTCGGAAATGGTGATCATGGTGTTGTTGAAGCTCGCGCAGACGTGGGCGATACCGGAGGTAATGTTTTTCCGGTCGCGACGCCGCGGGCGGGTGGTGGTCGCTTTAGCCATGGCCGATCCTGATCTTGCTGAACCTTACGGGGTCTCTACTTGCCTGCCTTCTTCTTGCCGGCAATCGGCGTCGCCTTGCCCTTGCGGGTGCGGGCGTTGGTGTGGGTTCGCTGGCCACGCACCGGCAGGCCGCGCCGGTGACGCAGTCCGCGGTAGTTGCCGAGATCCATCAGCCGCTTGATGTTCATCGCGGTCTCGCGCCGCAGATCGCCCTCGACCACGAAGTCCCGGTCGATCAGCTCGCGCACGCGCCCCACCTCGTCATCGGTCATCTGATTGACCCGGCGTTGCGGCGGAATCCCGACCGAGTCGCAGATCTGCCGGGCCCTGGTCGGGCCAATACCATAGATGTACGTCAAGGCAATCACGACCCGCTTCTGGGTCGGGATGTTTACACCAGCGATTCGCGCCAATGCCGGTACTCCTTAGTATTTGTTTTTCAACAATAATCCAAGACAGGAGGTGGCGAGAACGCGCGATTATAAGCTGAATCGCGTGCTTGTCAACCGCCTCTCCCGTTCAGCCCAGGATCTCCGTCATCTGGCCGGTCACCCGATCGATCGCCACGTTGCCGTCCACGGTGCGCACCAGCCCCTGCCTTCCGTAGTGGCCGACGATCGGCGCCGTCTGCGCGTGATACGCCGCCAGCCGCGACCGGACGGTCTCTTCGTTGTCGTCCGCCCGGCGCTTGAAGTTGCTGCCGCCGCACTTGTCGCAGACACCTTCCTTGGCCGGTTTCTTGAACTCGTCGTGGTAGCCCTCGCCGCAGTCGCCGCAGGTGAAGCGGCCGGTGATGCGGCGGACCAGCGCCTCGTCGTCGACCTGCAGCTCGACCACGTGATCCAGGGCGTAGCCCTTCTGGGCCAGCATCCGGTCCAGCGCCTCGGCCTGCGGCACGGTGCGCGGGAACCCGTCCAGCATGAAGCCGGTCTTGCAGTCGTCCTGGTCGATCCGCCCGGAAATGATGCCGATCACCAGATCGTCCGACACCAGCCCACCGGCCTCCATGACCGCCTTCGCCTTCCGGCCCAGGTCCGACCCGGCGGCGACTTCGGCCCGCAGCATGTCGCCGGTGCTCAACTGCACCATCCCGTAGGTGTCTTCCAGGATCTTCGCCTGCGTTCCCTTGCCGGCGCCCGGCGGTCCGAGAAAAATGATGTTCATCGCTTCCGTCCCCTCAGTTTGGCCTTCTTGATCAGCCCTTCGTACTGATGCGCCAGCAGGTGGCTCTGGATCTGCGCCACGGTGTCCATGGTGACGGTCACCACGATCAGCAGCGAGGTGCCGCCGAAGTAGAACGGCACCGCCCACTCGGCGATCAGGAACTCGGGGAGCAGGCAGACCGCCACCAGATAGGCGGCGCCGACGACGGTCAGCCGGCTCAGGACCTTGTCCAGGTAGTCGGCGGTATTCTTGCCCGGCCGGATGCCCGGCACGAAACCGCCGTATTTCTTGAGATTGTCGGCCGTGTCCGCGGGGTTGAAGACGATCGCCGTGTAGAAGAACGCGAAGAACACGATCAACCCGGCGTACAGCATCATGTAGATCGGCTGGCCGCGCCCGAGCAGCTGGGCGACCGTCTGCAGCCATTCCGGCCCGGTGCCGGCCGAGAACCCGATCAGGGTGATCGGCATCAACAGGATGGAGCTGGCGAAGATCGGCGGGATCACGCCCGAGGTGTTCAGCTTCAGCGGCAGGTGCGAGCTTTCGCCGCCCATCACCTTGTTGCCCTGCTGGCGTTTCGGATACTGGACGATGATCCGCCGTTGCGCCCGCTCGACGAACACGATGCCGTAGATGACCGCCACCGACAGGATCAGCAGGGCGATGATCAGGAACGTGGGCAGCGCCCCGGTGCGCCCCATCTCCAGAACCCCGACCAGCGATCCCGGCAGGTTGGCCACGATGCCGGCAAAGATGATCAGCGAAATGCCGTTGCCGACCCCGCGCGCCGTCACCTGCTCGCCCAGCCACATCAGGAACATGGTGCCGCCGACCAGGGTCACCACCGTCGTGAACCGGAAGAACCAGCCCGGATCGGCGACCGCCGGCCCCTGGCTCGACGACATGCTCTCCATGCCGATGGCGATGCCGTAGGCCTGCAAGGCGCAGATCAGCACCGTGCCGTAGCGGGTGTACTGGTTGATCTTCTTGCGGCCGCTCTCACCCTCCTTCTTCCAGGCCTCCAGGGTCGGCGAGACGCTGGTCAGGAGCTGCATGATGATGGAGGCCGAGATGTAGGGCATGATGTTGAGGGCGAAGATGGTCATCCGCCCCAGGGCACCGCCCGCGAACATGTCGAACATCCCCAGGATGCCGCCGGCATTCTGGCTGAAGATGTCCTTCAGGACCACCGGGTCGATGCCCGGCAGCGGAATGTAGGTGCCAATCCGATAGACGATCAGCGCCCCCAGGGTGAACCAGAGACGCTTCTTGAGCTCGGTCGCCTTGGCGAAGGCGCCCCAGTTCATGTTGGCGGCGAGTTGTTCGGCGGCGGAAGCCATGATCCGATCCCTGTTCCGTTTGCGGTTCGACGCCCGGAAAGCGCCGCCTCAGCCCTCGGCCGGTGCCGCCTTGGGCGTCGTCTGGGTCACCGAGCCGCCGGCCTTCTCGACCGCCTGCACGGCGGCCGGGGAGGCCGAGTCCACGGTGACCGACAGCCTGGCCGACAGGTCGCCCTTGGCCAGCAGGCGCACCCCGTCACGGCGCTTCGAGACCAGCCCGGCGGCCTTGAGGGCGGCGATGTCCACGTCGGCCCCGGCGTCCAGCCGGCCGGCGTCGACCGCCTTCTGCAGGGCGCCCACGTTCACCACCTCGTAGACCTTGCGGAACGGGTTCTTGAAGCCCCGCTTCGGCAGCCGCCGGTAGAGCGGCATCTGGCCGCCCTCGAAGCCGACCAGGGACACGCCGGAGCGCGACTTCTGGCCCTTCTGGCCCTTGGTCGAGGTCTTGCCGCGACCGGATCCGATGCCTCGGCCGACCCGCTTGCGCGGCCGGCGGGCCCCCTCGTTGTCACGCAGCTCGTTCAGTTTCATGGTCTCGTTCCTCAATCCGCGGGCACGGCGGGGCGGCGGTTCAGCCGGCCTCCTCGACCCGCACCAGATGCCGCACCTTGTTGATCATGCCGCGCACCGACGGGGTGTCCTCCAGCTCGCGGCTGCGATTGATCTTGTTCAGCCCGAGGCCGATGAGGGTCGCCCGCTGATCGGCCTTGCGGCCGATCGGGCTGCCGATCTGGGTCACCTTGATGGTCGCCATGGCCGGTTACTCCTTGGCCGCCGCCATGCCCGCCGGGGCATTGGCGTAGTCGGGCCGCCGCGCCACGATGTCGCTCACCTTGCGGCCGCGCTTGGCGGCGACGGAGCGCGGCGAATTCAGGTTCTTCAGGGCCTCGAAGGTGGCCTTGACCATGTTGTGCGGGTTCTGGGTGCCGACCGACTTGGCCACCACGTCCTGCACGCCCATGGTCTCGAACACGGCGCGCATCGGGCCGCCGGCGATGATTCCGGTGCCGGCCGGGGCGGCCCGCAGGACCACCTTGCCGGCCCCGAAATGGCCGCGCACGTCGTGGTGCAGGGTGCGACCCTCGCGCAGCGGCACCCGGATCATGCCGCGCTTGGCCTGATCGGTCGCCTTGCGGATCGCCTCCGGGACCTCGCGCGCCTTGCCGGTGCCGAAGCCGACCCGGCCCTTCTGGTCGCCGACCACCACCATGGCGGCGAAGGAGAACCGGCGGCCGCCCTTGACCACCTTGGCGACCCGGTTGATGCCGACCAGCTTGTCGACGAACTCGGTCTCCTCGCGCGGCTCCCGGGTCTCCCGGTCGCGGCCGCCGCGGCGGCCGCGACCGCCCTCTTTCGGTGCTCTCGTCATCGTTGCTCGCTCCCTAGAACGCCAGTCCGCCTTCGCGGGCCGCTTCCGCCAGGGCCTTGACCCGGCCATGGTACAGACGCCCGCCGCGATCGAACACCACCGTCTCCACGCCGGCCGCCTTGGCCCGCTCGGCGATCAGCCTGCCGACCTCGCCGGCGGCGGCGCAGTCGGCCCCCGACTTCAGGGTCTCGCGCAGATCCTTCTCGGCGGTCGAGGCGGCGGCCAGGGTCCGCCCCTGGACGTCGTCGATCACCTGCGCATAGATGTGCTTGCCCGACCGGAACACCGACAGGCGCGGCCGGCCCTTGGCCCGCCGGCGGAGCGACGCGCGCAGACGCTGCTTGCGCCGCTCGAACAGTTTTTTCGGTTTCATCATGGCGCGGCCTACTTCTTCTTGCCTTCCTTGCGGAGGATGTACTCGCCTTCGTACCGGATCCCCTTGCCCTTGTAGGGTTCGGGCGGACGGAAGGCGCGGATCTCGGACGCCGCCTGGCCGACCCGCTGCTTGTCGGCCCCGGACACCTCGATATGGGTCTGGTCCGGACAACTGATGTTCAGGCCGTCGGCGATCGGATAGACGACGTCGTGGCTGTAGCCCAGGTTCAACACCAGGTCCTTGCCCTTGACCTGGGCCCGGTAGCCGACGCCGGTGATCTCCAGCTTGCGGGTGAACCCCTGGCTGACCCCGGTCACCAGGTTGGCGATCCGGGCCCGCGTCGTGCCCCACATCTTGCGGGCGCGCGGATTGTCGCGCCGCATCGCGACGACGATGGCGTCGTCCTCGCGGGTGATCGTGACGTCGTCGGTGAACGACGCCGAAAGCTCGCCCAGCTTGCCCTTCGCGGTCACCGTCACGCCGTCGATGCGGACGTCGACCCCGGACGGGACCTGGACCGGATTTTTTCCTATTCGCGACATGGTCTCCGTCTCCCGATCAGAACACCTGGCACAGGACTTCGCCGCCCACGTTGGCCTCGCGCGCCTCGGCGTCCGACATGACGCCGCGCGGGGTCGACAGGATGGCGATCCCGAGCCCGTTGTAGACCCGGCCCAGGTCCTTGATCTTCGAATAGACGCGGCGGCCCGGCTTGGACACCCGGCTGATCTCGCGGATCACCGGATCGCCCTCGTAGTACTTCAACTCGATCATCAACTCGTCGATGCCCGGCCGGACGTTCCGCAGGCTGTAGTCGCGGATGTAGCCTTCGCGCTTCAGCACGTCGAGCACGTTGGCCCGGAACTTCGAGGCCGGCGCGGCGATGGTGGACTTGCGGGCCCGCTGGCCATTGCGGATGCGGGTCAGCATATCCCCCAGAGGGTCACTCATGGACATACTCGGCGCTCCTTCACCAACTCGACTTCACCATGCCGGGGATCTGCCCGGTCGAGGCGAGGTCCCGCAGGGCCACACGGCTCAGCTTGAACTTGCGATAATTGCCGCGCGGCCGGCCGGTCAGGTTACAGCGCAGCCGCACCCGGACCTTCGAGGAGTTGCGCGGCAACTCGGCCAGTTTCAGGCTGGCGGCGAACCGTTCCTCGGCCGACAGGTCGGGATCGGTCGCCTGCGCCTTCAGGGCCGCCCGCCTGGCGGCATGGCGCTTGACCATGCGTTCCCGCTTCAGGTTCCGCTCAACGGCGCTCTTCTTGGCCATATCCGTTCTCCGTCCCTATTTCGCAAACGGCATGTCAAAACCGGTCAGCAGGGCTTTCGCCTCGGCGTCGGTCTTGGCCGTGGTGCAAATGACGATGTCCATGCCGCGGATCGTGTCCACCTTGTCGTAGTCGATCTCGGGAAACACGATCTGCTCCTTCAGGCCCATGGCGAAATTGCCGTTGCCGTCGAAACTCTTCCCGCTGATCCCGCGGAAGTCGCGCACGCGCGGCAACGCGATGTTGATCAGGCGGTCGAGGAACTCGTACATCCGGTCGCCGCGCAGGGTCACCTTGCAGCCGACCACCATGTTCTCGCGCAGCTTGAAGCCGGCGATCGACCGGCGGGCCCGGGTGATGATCGGCTTCTGACCGGAGATCCGGGTCATGTCGTCGACCGCGCCCTCGATCTTCTTGCGGTCCTGCGACGCCTCGCCGACCCCCATGTTGAGGACGATCTTCTCCAGTTTCGGAACCTGCATCGGGTTCCGGTACGCGAACTCGTCGGCCAGCGCCTGGCGGACGACGTCCTGATAATGCTTGCGCAACCGTGCATTCATCTCGCCCATCCTCACCGGTCGATCTGTTCGCCGGACCGCCGCGCGATCCGCACCTTGCGGCCGTCCTCCAGGACCTTGAAGCCGACCCGGGTCGGCTTGTCGTCGGAGGGGTCCAGGTGAGCCACGTTGGACACGTGGATCGGCGCTTCCTTCTCGATGATCCCGCCCTGGCTGGTCTGCGACGGGCGGGTGTGGCGCCTGACCACGTTCACGCCCTGCACGATGAGCCGGTTCTCCTTCGGCAGCATCTTGAGGACCTCGCCCGTCTTGCCCTTGTCGCGGCCGGTCAGGACGACGACCCGGTCGCCTTTCCTCATCTTCGCAGCCATCACAGCACCTCCGGGGCGAGGGAAATGATCTTCATGTACTTCTTGGCGCGCAGTTCGCGGGTCACCGGGCCGAAGATGCGGGTCCCGATGGGCTCGCCCTGCTTGTTGATCAGCACCGCCGCGTTGCGGTCGAAACGGATCACCGAGCCGTCGGTGCGGCGGATGTCCTTGGCGGTGCGCACGATCACCGCGCGGTGGATGTCGCCCTTCTTGACGCGGCCCCGCGGGATCGCCTCCTTCACGGACACCACGATCACGTCTCCGACGCTCGCGAACCGCCGCTTGGCACCCCCCAGGACCTTGATGCACTGCACCCTGCGCGCGCCGGAGTTGTCGGCGACCTCCAGGTTCGTCTGCATCTGGATCATGGTTGTTGTTCCTTCTGTTTCTCGATGGGGTCCGGTCCCCGGCGCGCCGTCAGGCGTCCTCGGTGACCACCTCCCAGCACTTGCGCCGCGAGATCGGGCGGCACTCGCGGATCCGCACCGTGTCCCCGGCCTTGAAGTGGTTGTCCTCGTCGTGGGCGGCGTACCTCTTGGACTTCTTGACGATCTTGGAGTACAGCGGGTGCTTGAAGTGGCGCACCACGCTGACGATGACCGTCTTGTCCTGCTTGTCGCTGACCACGGTCCCCTGAAGAATGCGTTTCGGCATCGACGGCTCTCCTTACGACGCGGTCCGGGTCCGTTCGCCGAGAACGGTCTTGATGCGGGCGATGGTGCGGCGCACCTCGCGCACCCGGGCGGTGTTCTCAAGCTGACCGCTGGCTTTCTGGAAGCGCAGGTTGAACGCCTCCTTGCGCAGCTTCAGCAACTCCTCCTTCAACTCGTCCGGGGTCTTGGTCCGGAGATCGGCGGCGGCATCCATCTCTCTAGCCCTCCTCGCCCAGGCGGGTGACCATGCGGGTCTTCACCGGCAGCTTGGCCGACGCCAGTTCGAACGCCCGCTTGGCGACCTCGTAGGGGACGCCGTCGATCTCGAACATGATGCGGCCCGGCTTGACCCGCGCCGCCCAGTACTCGGGCGAGCCCTTGCCCTTGCCCTGCCGGACCTCGGCCGGTTTCTGCGACACCGGCAGGTCCGGGAACACCCGGATCCACACCCGGCCGGCGCGCCGCATGTGACGCGTCATGGCGCGCCGCGCGGCCTCGATCTGGCGCGCCGTGATGCGCTCCGGCTGCGTCGCCTTGAGGCCATAGGCCCCGAAATTGAGGGTCGTTCCGCCCTTGGCATTGCCGTGGATGCGGCCCTTGTGGGCCTTGCGGAACTTGGTACGCTTCGGTGACAGCATGGTTTATCGCACCCGTTTTCCGTCGTTGTCCGATGCCGCTCAGCGCTGCGGCTGCTGTTCGGCGGCCCGCTTGTCCTGCGCCATCGGGTCGTGCTCCAGGATCTCGCCCTTGAACACCCAGACCTTGACGCCGCAGCTGCCGTAGGTGGTGCGCGCGGTCCCGATCCCGTAGTCCACGTCGGCCCGCAGGGTGTGCAGGGGCACCCGGCCCTCGCGGTACCATTCCATGCGCGCGATCTCGGCGCCGCCCAGGCGGCCGGAACAGTTGATCCGGATACCCTGGGCACCCAGGCGCATGGCCGACTGCACGGCGCGCTTCATGGCGCGGCGGAACGACACCCGGCGCTCCAGCTGCTGGGCGATGCCCTCGGCGACCAGGGTGGCGTCGATTTCCGGCTTGCGGATCTCGACGATGTTCAGGTGCACCTCGGAGCCGGTCATCCTCGACAGTTCGCGGCGCAGCTTCTCGATGTCGGCGCCCTTCTTGCCGATGATCACCCCCGGCCGCGCGGTGTGGATGGTCACCCGCGCCTTCTTGGCCGGCCGCTCGATGACGATCCTGGACACCCCGGCCTGCGCCACCTTCTTGCGCAGGTAGGCGCGGATCCGCAGATCCTCGTGGAGCTGTCCGGCGAACTGGCCCTTGTTGGCGTACCAGCGCGAATCCCAGGTCCGGTTGATCCCGAGCCGCAGCCCGATCGGATTGACTTTCTGCCCCATTACGCCGTCTCCTCGCGCTCGCGCAGCACCACGGTCAGATTGCTCCACGGTTTCATGATCCGGCCGACCCGGCCGCGGGCGCGCGGCCGCCACCGCTTCATGACGATGGCCCGGCCGACGCTGGCCTCGGCCACGTAGAGGCGGTCGACGTCGAGCTGGTGGTTGTTCTCCGCGTTGGCGATCGCCGACTGCAGCACCTTCTTGACGTCGCGGGCGATGCGGCGGCGCGAGAAGGTCAGCTCGGCGAGCGCGCTCTCGGCGCTCTTGCCGCGGATCGACGCGGCGACCAGGTTCAGCTTCTGCGGGCTGCTGCGCAGCATCTTGGCGAACGCCTTCGCCTCGTTGTCGGCCAGCGGCCGGGGGGCCGATGTCTTGCCCATGCCGTTACTTCCTCTTCGCTTTCTTGTCGACGCCGTGGCCGTGGTAGGTCCGGGTCGGCGAGAACTCGCCCAGCTTGTGGCCGATCATGTTCTCGGTCACCATCACCGGAATGAACTTCCTGCCGTTGTAGACGCCGAAGGTCAGCCCGACGAACTGCGGCAGGATCGTCGAACGCCGCGACCAGGTCTTGATCACCTCGTTGCGCCCGGATTCCCGCGCCTTTTCCGCCTTCCTGAGGAGATAGCCGTCGACGAACGGTCCTTTCCAAACGGAGCGTGCCACGTTCGGCCTCCTTTACTTCTTGACGTGACGGCGCCGCATGATCAGGCGGTCCGTCTGTTTGTTGTTGCGGGTCCGCTTGCCCTTGGTGGGCTTGCCCCACGGGGTCACCGGATGGCGGCCGCCGGAGGTCCGGCCCTCGCCGCCGCCGTGCGGGTGATCGACCGGGTTCATGGCGACGCCGCGCACCGCCGGGCGCTTGCCCATCCAGCGGCCGCGGCCGGCCTTGCCCAGCTTGATGTTCTGGTTGTCCGGGTTGGACACCGCGCCGATGGTGGCCATGCATTCGGCCCGCACCATGCGCAGTTCGCCGGACGACAGCTTGATCTGGGCATAGCCCTGGTCCTTGCCGACCAGTTGCACGAAGGTGCCGGCCGAACGGGCGATCTGGCCGCCCTTGCCGACCTTCATCTCCACGTTGTGGATGATGGTGCCGACCGGAATGTTCTGCATCGGCAGCGCGTTGCCCGGCTTGATGTCGGCCTTCGGGCCGGCCACCACGGTGTCGCCGACGGCCAGGCGCTGCGGTGCCAGGATGTAGCTCACCTCGCCGTCCGCGTAGCGGATCAGGGCGATGAACGCGGTCCGGTTGGGGTCGTACTCCAGCCGCTCGACGACCGCCGGCACGTCCAGCTTGCGCCGCTTGAAGTCGACCATCCGGTAGCGCCGCTTGGCGCCGCCGCCGCGCCGCCGCGCGGTGATGCGGCCGGTGTTGTTGCGGCCGCCCGACTTGCGCAGCCCCTCGGTCAGCGACTTCTCGGGCTTGCCCTTGTAGAGCCCCGAACGGTCGACCAGGACCAGATTGCGCTGGCCCGGGGTGTTCGGCTTGAACTTCTTCAGCGGCATGGTTCTCAGACCCCCGTCGTCACGTCGATGGTGTCGCCCTCGGCCAGCGTGACGATCGCCTTCTTGATGTCGTCGCGGCGCCCCGGACGACCCCGGAACATTTTCGCCTTGCCCTTGACGCGCAGGGTGTTGACCGCCGTCACCTTGACCTTGAACAGGGTCTCGACGGCGATCTTGATCTCCTTCTTGTTGGCATCCAGCGGCACCTGGAAGGCGACCTGATTGTGCTCCGAGATCAGGGTCGTCTTTTCGGTGATCAGCGGCCGGCGGACCAGTTCGTAGATCCGCTCCTGGCTCGGCCGGACCTTGACGTAGGAATACTTGCTCATGACAGCCGCTCCACCAGATTGGCCACCGCGTCCTTCGTCAGAACGAGGGTGTCGCGGCGCAGGATGTCGTAGACGTTGGCGCCCTGGCTCGGCAGCACGTCGATGTTCGGCAGGTTGGCGGCGGCGCGCGCGAAGTTGGCATCCACCTGGGCGCCGTCGACGATCAGCGCGTTGGACCACCCGAGGGTGCCCAGGCGCGCGGCCAGGGCCTTGGTCTTCGGGGTGTCGACGGCGGTCGACTCCAGCACCACCAGCTTGCCCTCGGCCTGCTTGGCGCTCAGCGCGCAGCGCAGGGCCATCTTGCGGACCTTCTTGGTCAGGTCGTGCGAGTGGTCGCGCACCACCGGGCCGAACGCGGTGCCGCCGCCGCGGAACTGCGGCGCCTTCTTGGAGCCCTGGCGGGCCCGCCCGGTACCCTTCTGGCGGAACGGCTTGGCGGTGGTGCCGGCGACCTCGTGGCGCTGCTTGGTCTTGTGGTTGCCGGTGCGGCGGCGCGCCAGTTGCCAGTTGACCATGCGGGCCAGGATGTCGCGGCGCACCTCGGCGCCGAACACCGCGTCGTCGAGTTCGACCTCGCCGACGCTCCGGTTGTCCAGGCTGATGACCTCGGTCTTCATGGTGGCCTATTCCTTTTCTTCGGCCGTCTCGGCCGGCGCGGTCCCCTCCGCCGGCGCCTCCTCCTCCGCCGCCGCCGCCTTGAGGGCGGCCGGGGTCGGCAGGTCGTCCGGCAGTTTCGCCTTCACCGCGTCCTTGATCAGGACCCAGCCGGTCTTCGCCCCCGGCACCGCGCCGCGCACCATCAGCAGGCCGCGCGCGCCGTCGTTGGCGATCACCTCCAGGTTCTGCACGGTCACCCGCTTGGCGCCCAACTGGCCGGCCATCTTCTTGCCCTTGAACACCCGGCCCGGATCCTGGCACTGACCGGTCGAGCCGTGCGCCCGGTGGCTGATCGACACCCCGTGCGAAGCCCGCAGGCCGCCGAAGTTGTGCCGCTTCATGCCGCCCGCGAAGCCCTTGCCGATGCTGGTGCCGATCACGTCGACCCGCTGCCCGACCACGAAGTGCTCGGCCGACAGTTCGGCCCCCACCTCGATCAGGTTGTCCGGGGCGACCCGGAATTCGGCCAGCTTCTTCTTCGGCTCCACCTTCGCCTTGGCGAAATGGCCGCGCATCGCCTTCGACAGGCGCTTCGGCTTGGCGGTGCCGGCGCCCAGCTGCACCGCGGTGTAGCCGTCGCGCGCCTCGGTCCGCTGCGCCACCACCTGGCAGCCGTCCACCCTCAACACGGTGACCGGCACATTGGTGCCGTCCTCCCGGAACACCCGGGTCATGCCGACCTTCTGCGCAATGAGTCCGCTACGCATGGTTCCGGCCCCTTTCCTAGAGCTTGATCTCGACGTCGACCCCGGACGCCAGATCCAGCTTCATCAGCGCGTCCACGGTCTGCGGCGTCGGATCGACGATGTCGAGCAGCCGCTTGTGGGTCCGGATTTCGAACTGTTCGCGCGATTTCTTGTCGATATGCGGCGACCGCAGCACGGTATAGCGCTCGATCCGCGTCGGCAGCGGAATCGGGCCGCGCACCTGGGCCCCGGTGCGGCGCGCGGTGTTCACGATCTCGCGCGTCGACTGGTCGAGCACGCGGTGATCGAACGCCTTCAGCTTGATGCGTATGTTCTGATTGTCCATGGTTCGCACCAAAACGTCGGCCGGCCCCTGGCGGGTCCGGCCCGATCGCTCCCTTCTATTCGATGATATTTGCGACGACGCCGGCGCCGACGGTACGGCCGCCCTCGCGGATCGCGAAGCGCAGGCCCTCGTCCATGGCGATCGGGCTGATCAG
>JANQGL010000329.1 GCA_028277325.1 Magnetospira sp. | reverse complement strand
CTGGCGCGCCACCTCGGTCTTGCCGACCCCGGTCGGGCCGCTGAACAGGTAGCAGCCGATCGGCTTCTCGGCCTCGCGCAGGCCGGCCCGCGCCATCTTGATGGCCGAGGAGGGCGCGGTGATCGCCGCGTCCTGGCCGAACACCATGGTCTTGAGGTCGCGCTCCAGGGTCTGCAGCGCCTTGGTGTCGTCGCGCGACACGCTTTTCGGCGGGATGCGGGCGATCTTGGCGACCACGTCCTCCACGTCCTTCACCGAGACCGTCTTCTTGCGCTTGGACTCCGGCAGCAGCATGCGCGACGCGCCGACCTCGTCGATCACGTCGATCGCCTTGTCCGGCAGTTTGCGGTCATGGATGTAGCGGTCCGACAGCTCGACCGCGGTGCGGATCGCCTCCGCCGTGTAGCGCACCTTGTGGTGGTCCTCGAAATAGGGCTTGAGGCCGCGCAGGATCTTGACCGTGTCCTCGATGGTCGGCTCGTTGACGTCGATCTTCTGGAACCGGCGGACCAGGGCGCGGTCCTTCTCGAAGTGGTTGCGGAACTCCTTGTAGGTGGTCGAGCCGATGCAGCGCAGGGTGCCCGAGGCCAGCGACGGCTTGAGGATGTTGGAGGCGTCCATGGAGCCGCCGGAGGTCGCCCCGGCGCCGATCACGGTGTGGATCTCGTCGATGAACAGGATGGCGCCCTGGGTCGCCTCCAGCTCCTTCATGACCGCCTTCAGGCGTTCCTCGAAGTCGCCACGATAGCGGGTGCCGGCCAGCAGCGCGCCCATGTCGAGGGCGAAGATCACCGCGCCGTTGAGCACGTCGGGCACCTTGCGCTCGACGATGCGGCGCGCCAGGCCCTCGGCGATCGCCGTCTTGCCGACTCCGGGATCGCCCACGTAGAGCGGGTTGTTCTTGGCACGCCGGCACAAGATCTGGATCGTCCGTTCAATTTCCGGCTCGCGCCCGATCAGCGGGTCGATGCGGCCGTCCATGGCCTTGTGGTTGAGGTTCACGCAATAGGCTTCCAGCGCCTCGTGGCCCTGCTGGGCCGGCTCCTCGGGTTCCCGTTCCGGTTCGCCGGCGCCGCGCACCGGCCGCGATTCGCCGGTCCCCGGCACCTTGGCGATGCCGTGCGAAATGTACTGCACGGCGTCGAAGCGCGACATCTCGTGAAGCTGCAGGAAATAGACCGCGTGCGACTCGCGCTCCGAGAACACCGCCACCAGCACGTTGGCCCCGGTCACCTCCTCGCGCCCGGAGGACTGCACGTGAATCGCCGCGCGCTGCACCACCCGCTGGAAGCCGGCGGTCGGCTTGGGGTCCTCGCCGGCCACCCGGGTCACCAGGTTGCGCAGTTCCTCGTTCACGAACTCCGTCAGGTCGCCGCGCAGCTTCTCCGAATCGACCCCGCAGGCGCGGATCACCGCCAGCGCGTCCGGGTCGTCGATCAGGGCCAGCAGAAGGTGCTCCAGGGTGGCGTATTCGTGGCTCCGCTCGGCGGCCAGGGCCAACGCCCGATGCAGGGTCTGTTCGAGATTGCGTGACAGCATGACTATTCCTTTTCGACCGCGCACTGGAGGGGATGCTGATGCTGGCGGGCCATGTCCATCACCTGGGTGGCCTTGGTCTCGGCCACCTCGTAGGTGTAGACGCCGCACACGCCGACGCCCTTCTGATGCACCTGGAGCATGATCCGGGTCGCGTCCTCGTGCGATTTGTTGAAAAAGCGCTCCAGAACATGCACCACGAATTCCATCGGGGTGTAATCGTCGTTCAGCATCAGAACCTTGTACATGGAGGGCTTCTTGGTCTTCGGCCGCGCCTTGACCGCGATCCCCCGTTCCGGTCCGTCGTTCTGGTCGTCCTTGCGTTCGCTCATGACTCCGCGCTCCTGCCGCGCCGCGACACCGCCGGTGTGTCCGGCCCCCAATAATATATGGCATGGCGGGTGTCGGAAAAGGGTTGCCCTCGGTCGAGTTCGCGAATCATGCCATTTCCCGGGTTTTGCGCTATCATGGTCGAACCGCCGGACGGCGATCGAACACCGTGACGGGGAGTCATGTCCGACCGCAAACCCACCGCCCGCCGCCGCACCGAGGCCGACGGCACCGCCGGGCGCATGGCCCAGATGGCGGACGAAGTCCGCTATCTCCAGGACACCATCGGGCGCATGCGTCAGGACATCGAGCGGGCCGACGAGATCCGCCGCGAAGCGGTCGCCGAGGCCACCGCGGCGCAGGAGGCGGAATTGGCCGGCCTGCGCCAGCAGGTGGCCGAGATGCGCCAGCACCTGGAAACCGCGCACCTGGAAAAGGACGCCGCGGTGCGCGCCGTGGCGGCCGGGATGGAATCGGAGTCCGCCCGCCTGCGCGAGACCATCGTCGACCAGCGGACCCGCCTGGAACAGACGGTGGCGGAGCGCGAGGCCCGGGTCACCGAGGCCACCGAGACGGCGCGCGACGAGATCGCGCAGCTGCGCGACACCGTCGGCGCCCTCAGGACCCGGATCCAGACGATGGCCGACGAGACCGACCGCGCGCTGCGCACGGCCCGCGAGGCGGCGGCCAACGAACACGCGGTCCTCAAATTGTCGGTCGCCGCGCTCCGCGATCAACTGGAACAGGCGGCGATCGATACCGAGCACGCGGTGGCCCGGGCGCGGGCCGAGTCGGACTCCGAGGTTGTCCGCCTGACCGAGACCATCGCGGTCCTGCGCGAGCGGCTGGAGGGGATGCGGGACGAAAGGAAGGCGGCGGTCGACGAGGCCGCCAACGCCGCGCAGGCCGAGCTCACGCAGCTGCGCGAGACCGTCGCCACCCTGCGCGCCGCGCTTGAAGCGCGGGCCGCCGACACCGAGGCGCGTCTCCACGAGCGCGACCGCCGGGCCCGCGACGAGCAACGCCACCTCAAGGAGACCATCGCCATCATGCGGCAGCGGCTCGACGAGGCGCGGACAGGCTTGGGAGACCGCACCGCATGAACCAGATCCGCGACAACGGACCCGCCGGCCGCGGCAACGACCGCCGCAAGGCCAAATGCCTGGAGGAGGTGCTGCAGAAGGTGTCGCTGGTCGAGACCCTCGACGAGGTGCTCGAGCGGCTGGTCGAGGTCACCACCCTGCAACTCAACACCGAGCGCAGCACCATTTTCCTCAACGACGACGATTCCGGCGAGCTTTACGCGCGCATCGCCCAGGGCACCCTGCGCCGCGAGATCCGGCTGCTCAACACCACCGGCATCGCCGGCCACGTCTACTCGAGCGGCCGCCCGGTGATCGTCCACGACGCGTCCGCCGACGACCGCTTCAACCCGCAGATCGACGAGCAGACCGGGTTCCAGACCCGGTCCGTCATGTGCGTGCCGATCCGCACCCTCAAGGGCCAGATCATCGGCGTCGCGCAGACCCTCAACAAGCGCAAGGGCCGCTTCACCAAGGCCGACCAGGAGATCCTGGAGGCGATGATGCAGCACGCGGCGATCGCCCTGCGCAACACCCAGACCATCGAGCAGATCGAGAAATCGCGCCAGCAGGAACGCGAGTTCCTGGACGTGGTCGCCGAACTGACCTCCGAGATCGACCTGAACGTGCTGCTGCAAAAGGTGATGTCCGAGGCCACCAACATGCTCAACGCCGAGCGGTCCACCCTGTTCCTCAACGACAAGAAGACCAAGGAGCTGTTTTCCCGCATCGCCCAGGGCGAGGGCGTCGGCGAGATCCGCCTGCCCAACCACCTGGGCATCGCCGGCACCGTGTTCACCACCCGCGAGACGGTCAACATCCCGCACGCCTATGCCGACCTTCGGTTCAATCCGGCGTTCGACAAGAAGACCGGATTCTTCACCCGATCGATCCTCTGCGTGCCGGTGATCAACAAGCGCGGCGAGACGATCGGCGTCACCCAGGTCCTCAACAAGCGCGGCGGCCCGTTCACCGAGGAGGACGAACAGCGGCTGAAGGCGTTCACCGCGCAGGTCTCGATCGCGCTGGAGAACGCCAAGCTGTTCGACGACGTCCAGACCATGAAGAACTACAACGAGAGCATGCTGCAATCGATGTCGAACGGCGTGCTGACGCTGGACGAGAACGACGTCATCGTGACCTGCAACGCGGCCGGCCTGCGCATCCTCAAGCACCGGTCCGAAGAGATCGTCGGCCGCAAGCTGCGCGACATCTTCTCGGGGGTCAACGACTGGGTGGCGCAGCGCGTCGGCAAGGTGGAGGAAAGCGGCGAGACCGACATCCTGATGGACGCCGAGATGGAATGGCGCGGCCAGAAGGTGTCGACAAACTTCACCGTGCTGCCGCTGCGCGGCGTCGACGACAAGCCGCTCGGCATCATGATCATGTTCGAGGACATCTCCAACGAGAAGCGCGTCAAGTCGACCATGGCCCGCTACATGGACCCGGGCCTGGCGGACAAGCTCCTGCAGAGCGGCGAGGACCTGCTGGGCGGCCAGAATTCCCGCGCCACCATGCTGTTCACCGACATCAAGAGCTTCACCACCCTGTCGGAGGAGCTGGGCGCCCCGGCCACGGTGTCGCTGCTCAACGAGTACTTCACCATCATGGTGGAATGCATCGCCCGCGAGGGCGGCATGCTCGACAAGTTCATCGGCGACGCCATCATGGCCGAGTTCGGGATTCCGCTGGCGCACGACGACGACGAGGACCGCGCCCTGCGCGCCGCCATCGCCATGCAGACCGAACTGCAGACCTGGAACCGGGACCGGGTCGGCCACGGACAGCCGGAGATCGGCATGCGGGTCGGCATCAACACCGACGTGGTGGTGTCGGGCAACATCGGCAGCCCGAAACGGATGGACTACACGGTGATCGGCGACGGCGTGAACCTGGCGTCGCGCCTGGAGGCGGCCTGCAAGCAGTATGGCGCCTACATCCTGATTTCCGACAACACCCGGCGCGGCCTGCGCGGCACCTACCGGATGCGCGAGGTGGACCTGCTGGTGGTCAAGGGCAAGACACAGCCGGTGCCGGTGTTCGAGGTGCTGGACCACTATCGGGAGACCGACTTCCCCAACATGATGGACGTGTTCGGGCACTTCGGCGAGGGCGTCGGCTGCTTCCGGCGCGGCGACTTCACGCGCGCCATCGGCAGCTTCAACGAAGCCCTGAAGGTGCATCCGGAGGACTTCTGCTCCAAGATGTACATCGGGCGCTGCGAGCACCTGATGGCCGAGCCGCCGGGCGACGACTGGAACGGCGTCTGGGTGATGACGACCAAGTAGGACTCGGACGAAGCCTCGCGGCCGGACCGCAGGGACCCGGTGCCCGCCGGCCGGCACCGCATTCCGTGTCGTTCGACGGCTACCGGACGATGCCGGCCTGCCTGAGTTCCGGCGTCATCGACACCCAGGCGCGGAGGACGCTCATCACGCCCGACAGCACTTCGTCCTCGGTGACCGGGATCTGTTCCGACGTGACCAGATTCATGGCCGCGACCACGTTGTGCCCGGCCACGTAGGCGCGCACCGGAAACACGCGGCTGTTCCAGCTGTTGGCCCACCGGAGCGCCGCGGTCTCCTGTCCCGTTTGGATGGTCAGGTTGGGCAGGGACACCAAGCTGATCACCTGGGAGAAACTACCGTCGTCCCGCTTGAACCGCCGCGTGTCGACAAACAGGATGATCGCCGGAACGCCGGTCTCCGGATTCTGCTTGAACGCGGCCTGCAGGCGCAGGTCGTCCGGATCGTCGCCGACCGCCGTCAGGTCGCTGGAAATCCGAAGGCGCTCTTTCAACAGGCCGCCGATTCGGGTCTCGAGGTCCTTCGCGGAGTCCACCGGAAGAAGGACGTCGCCGGCCCGGGCGAGACCCGGCCCGATGAGAGCACAGGCCAGCAAAACCGCGAACAAAAGGCGCTTCATGTCTAAGTCTCCCTGAGGTTTCGGTCTCGGCCGGTCGTCAGTCGTGTTCGGTCCGGGACGGCAGCGGTCCGCCGGGCACAGCGTCGCTCGCGCGCGACCGCTCCGGCCGGAGTCCCTTGCCCGACTCCGGTTGGAGCATGCGTGCGACCGGCGCGGGGGGACGCCGGTCGCTGGGGAGGTCTTCTTTGGGGAGGGGGAATCTCCATGCTTATGAGGTTCAGTATACACCTCCGCCGGCGCGGCGCTGTGACGGCGGTCACGGGCCGGGAAAAAAATCGCCCGGTGTTGTGCGCGGCGCCCGGCGCATTATATTAGAAAAACAGAATATTGACGCGGGGACTCACGCCATGGAGCGGTTGACGTTCAGCGACCTGGTGGCCGAATTGCTGCCCGAGGTGTGCGAGATCTGGCCCTGGGACCTGGCCGACGAACTGGCCGAGGGACGCTGGCCGATGCTGCTCGACGTGCGCTGTCCGGGTGAATACGAACGCATGCACATCGCGGAATCGGTGAACGTGCCGCGCGGTATCCTGGAGACCGCCTGCGACTACGGCTACGAGGAAACCATGCCGCGGCTGGTCGAGGCGCGGGATCGCCGCCTCGTCGTCATCTGCCGGTCCGGCAACCGCAGCATCCTGGCCGCGCACACCCTGCAGCGGATGGGCTATCGCGACGTGGCGTCCCTGAAACTGGGCCTGCGCGGCTGGAACGACGAGGACCTGCCGCTGTTCGACGGCCGGCACCGGCAGGTCGATCCGGGCCTTGCCGACGCCTATTTCATGCCGCGCCTGGAGCCGGAGAAGCTGCGGCCGCCGGCCGAGGCCGCACACTGAGGCCGGGTCAGCGCGCGGCCGGGGTTTCGGTGCCGTCGTCGGCGAACGGGCCGGGCGGCTCGCCCGCCGGGTCGCCTTCCGGTCCGTGGCGCGGCTGCCGGTGGCGCGGCGAGTCCAGGACGTCCTCCACCCGGGCCAGGTTGCGGGCCGCGATCCGCGCCTGCGCCTCGGCGCCGTGGCCGGCGTAATGGTCGCGCACCTCGGCAAAAATTTGCCGCGCCTCGTCGAGCGGCGCCCGGTCGAGGGTCGTCTTGCCGAGCAGGAACAGGGCCGAGGCCATGTTGTGGCGGGTCGCCGCCCAGGCCGCCGGCATCGCCGCGCGGGTGCGCACCTCGAGCGCCGAGCGGCAGGCCTGGACCGCCTTTTCCAGGAGCTCGGCGCTCTTGAGGTCCTCGCCGAGAAGCTGCGCCGCCTGGGCCAGGCCGTTGAGCAGGTCGGCCCAGCGCAGCGGCGTCTCGGCCCGGGTGTAGACCTTCATCGCCGCCTGATAGGCGGTGATGGCGCGCTTCAGCAGCTCCGGGTCGCCGTCCTCGCGGTCCAGGCGCTGCAGGGCGAGGGCGAGCCGGTATTGCAGGGCCGCCCAGTCCTGCGGGCAATGGGCCTGATCGAACACCCGCAACGCCGACTCCAGGTGCCCGACCGCCTGGTCGAGGGCCTCGCCCACGTCCGCGACCCGGCCGCGCTCCAGGCGCGCCAGCAACACCCAGGCCCGGCCGCGCTCGATCTGCGCCCAGTCGAGCGGCGTGTCCACGTTGGTGAGCGATTTCCGGGCCTCGCCAAAGGCTTCCGTGGCCTGATCGAGCCACGGATCGGGGCCGCCGTTGAGGGCGATGGCGGCGCACAGGTGGCCGAACATGGCCTGCAGGCGGGCCCGCTCGCGGGCGTCCAGGTCGACCGGCGGTTTCTGCTCGGCGCCCTGCAGGGAGATCACGGTCGGCTCGACGGCGGCCAGCGCGGCGCGCGCCCCGGCGCCGGTGCCGGTCGCTCCGACGTTCTGGACCGCGGCGCGCAACAGCGCGGCCAGCGCCTCGCCGGGGTCCGCCGGCAGGGTGAGCCGGGCCGCGTCGCCCGGATGACCGGCCCGTTCGTCGGTGTCGCGGCGGGCCGGGGTCACGTGCAGGTCCATCACCTTGCCGCGCCTGAGCAGGCGCCCCCAGACCATCACCTCGGCGCGCGCCGCCTTCATCGTCTCGCGGGCCTGGGTGGCGGCGGCGGCCAGCGCCGCCACCTCGTCGTCGCCCGGCGGCGGATCGAACGGCTCGTCGAGGCGGGAGACTCTCAGGGCCGGTCCGGGGCGCAGCAGGTCGGCCAGCATCGCGGTCGCGGTGCCGTCGGCATCGCCGGCCAGCGGCGTCAGCGCCACCTCGACCCCGGGACCGGACGCGGTCTTCGGGGGCGGGGTCATCAGCTTGCGCCACAGCCGCGCGAAGACGGCGGGCAGACCCGTCGCGGCGGCCGGCGGCTCCGGCTGCGGGGCGAGGGGGGCGATCGGCTCGCCGAGCGGCACCATGTCCTGGCCGCGCGCGCGGCGGCGTCGGGGGCGCGGACGGGGCGGGTGTCGGTCGGTCACGGAACGGCGGTCCGGTGCGATTGGAATGGGGTCCCCGGCAACCTACACCATTCCATCGTCGCTTCGGAAGCGGCATGGCGGCGGAGGTGACCAGGGTCACAGACTCCGGGCTTCGCGAACGGGTACGATGTAACGTGGATAAGGAAATCTGATTCGGGAGACCCACGATGAACCGCATCCTGCCGTACGGACTTCTGGCCCTGTCGATCTTCGCGACCATGGTCCTGGCCTTCATGGCGCCGCCGGTCCTGACGTGACCGTGCTGTCGGTCGATGACCCGGAGGCCCTGCCGGACGCGTCCGGCGCCTATGTCCTGGTCATCGACCTGATTCGTCCGGTGAGCCTGAGCGGCGGCCAAGTCCTCCGTCCCGGCCGCCATGCCTATGCCGGAAGCGCCCGCGGCCCCGGCGGCATCCGCGCCCGCTGCCGGCGCCATCTGAAGGCCGGCAAGGCGGTGCGCTGGCACGTGGACCGGCTGACCAACGCGGCCGGCGTCCTGGCGTTGGCGGCGTTGTCCGGCGGCCGCGAGTGCGCCGTCGTCGAGCATCTCGTGGCGGCCCACGCGGCGACGGTGCCGGTGCGCGGATTCGGCAGTTCCGATTGTCGCCGTTGCGCGGCGCACCTGGTCCGGGTGGCCGACGACTTCGACCTCCGCCCGGTGGCCGAGGCGCTGTCCGGGGCGGCGCCGGCGGTTATCTGGCGGTCCCCGCCGCCGTCCGTTCCGTAAGCGCCTCCCGCACGCGTTCGAACACGCCCGCCCAGTCGCCCGGGGTCGCCTGCCGGAACAGCCGCAGGCCCGGATACCACGGGCTGTCGTCGCGATCGCGCAGCCACCGCCAGTCGGGGGCGAAGGGCAGCAGGACCCAGGCCTCGCGGCCGAGCGCGCCGGCCAGATGGGCGACCGAGGCATCGACGCTGATCACCAGATCGAGGGCGCCGATCGCCGCCGCGGTGTCGGCGAAATCGCCGAGCCGGGAGTCCAGGTCGCGGCACAGGGCGGCCCCGCCGCGGGCGCGCAGTTCCGCCGCCCGTTCGCCCTTCTGAAGGCTGTGCAGGTGCACCGACGGGTTCTCGGCCAGGCGCAGGAACGCGTCGAGCGGCGCGCTGCGCCGCCGGTCGTTGCGATGCGTCGGGCTGCCGCCCCAGGAGATGCCCACCCCGAGGTCACCCTCGGGCACCCGCGGGAGATCGAACGACGCCCGCGGGGGCGGCGCCAGATAGGGGACGTCGGCCGGCACGCTGTCCAGGGTGGTGCCGAGCAGGCGCGGCACCGACAGCAGCGGCGCGTGCAGGTCGAACGGGCCGGGGTCGCCGTCCCTCGATACCATCCGATCGACGCCGCCGACGCTTTCGAACAGGCGGATCAGCGAGGGATGGACCCTCAGCGTCACGTCGCCGCCCAGGGCCTTGGCCATTGGGGCGTAGCGCACGAACTGGATGGCGTCGCCGAACCCCTGCTCCTGATGCAGCAGCAGGGTCTTGCCGGGGAACGGGGCGCCGTCCCAGTGGCGCTCCGGCGGCAGGCCGTGCGGCGGCGTGTCCGGCAGCTCCCAGCGGCTTTCGTAGGCCGCGAAGCCGGCTTCCAGGTCGCCGATCAGCATCAGGGCGAGGCTGCGGTCCCAACGGCACTTGGCGTTGTCCGGGTCGGCCGCCAGGGTGCGGTCGAAGCAGTCGACGGCCTCCTCCAGGCGTCCCAGATCCTGCAGCACCAGACCCATGTTGTACCAGTTGCCGGGCGAGTCGGGATCGAGCTCGACCGCCCGCCGGTGCGCCGCCAGGGAATCGTCGAGCCGGTCCACGTCGCGCAGGGCGTTGCCCAGGTTGGAGTGCAGGGACGGACGGTCGGGCGCCAGGGCGATCGCCCGCGACTGGCAGGCCGCCGCGGCGTCGTGCAGGCCCAGGCTGCGCAGCGCCGCGCCCATGTTGCCGAGGGCGTCCGGCAGGCGTGGCGTCAGCCGCAGCACCCGGGCATAGAGTTCCACCGCCTCCCCGAGCCGGTTGTCGCGATGCGCCGCGATGGCGGCCTGGAACAGGCGCCGCGCCTGGTCGCGGGGCGGCACCGGCGAGGTCATGCGGCGGCCGGTCCGGCCCAGCCGGCGAGCCGCGACAGCAGGTCGCCGCAGGCGGCCGGGTCGGGGACCCGGAAGTGGGCCGCGGTCGGCCGGTCGCCGCCTTCGCCCTGCG
>JANQGL010000270.1 GCA_028277325.1 Magnetospira sp. | reverse complement strand
GCTGGCCTCCGCCTCGGCGACCGCCGACAGCGCGGTCTCGTATTCGCGTTTTTTGTCGTCCAGCCGGGCCTGGCTGAACGCGGCCGAACGGCGCAGGTCCTCCAGGCGCCGCATCTCCTGGCGCAGCAGCGCCGCCTGGGCCTGCGCCGTCCGCTTGGCGGCGTCCGCCTGGGTGACTTCGGCCTGCCGCAGCGCGGCATCGAGTCGGACCCGTTCGGCGTCCAGGGTGGCGATCACCTGGCCGGCCGCCACGCGATCGCCGACCTCGACCTCGAACGCGGCGACCGGTCCCTGGCTGCGCGCCGCCACCACGCCGGTCCGCCGCGGCACCAGGCGTCCCAGCACGGCCACGGTCTGCGCCAGGGGTTCGAGGCGCACCGCGTCGACGCCCACCAGGGCCGGGCGCCCGCCGGTCTGGGCCGCCGCCAGCGGCGTCGCCAGCCACAGCGTGACGGCGAGGATCAGGAATCTCGCGATCATGGGCATCGTTTCCCACCGTGACCGCCGGGCGTTGGCCGCGGCGTGATCGATCGAATCAGAAAACACTGTTAAGTCGAGCATCGCCGCGACACAATAGCGGCCGAAGGTTCATCGCGAAATTGTGAGCGCCCCGGAGCCGTCATGCCCACCCTGCTCTACACCCATGCCATTTTCCTTGAGCACGAGATGGGGCCTCACCACCCGGAACGCCCGGACCGGCTGCGCGCCGTGCAACGGGCCCTCGAATCGGAGGAGTTCGTTTTCCTGACCCATGCGGAGGCGCCGCGCGCCGATCCGCGCATCGCCGAGCTGGTGCATCCGGCGTGGTACGTGGAGGACCTTCTGGAAAACGTGCCGACCTCCGGCTACCGCCATCTGGATCCCGACACCGCGGTCGGTCGGGCCACCGGCGAGGCGGCGCTGCACGCCCTCGGCGCGGTCACCGACGCGGTGACGCAGGTGATGACCGGCAAGGCGCGCAACGCCTTCTGCGCGGTGCGTCCGCCGGGGCATCACGCCGAGCCCGAGCACGCGATGGGGTTCTGCTTCTTCGCCAACGCGGCCATCGGCGCCCTCTACGCGGCCAGGCGTCACGGGGCGCGGCGGGTCGCGGTGGTCGATTTCGACGTCCACCACGGCAACGGGACGCAGGCGGTGTTCGACCGCTACAACTATCTGTTCTATGCCTCGTCGCACCAGTCGCCGGCCTATCCCGGCACCGGGCGCGAGCGCGAGCGCGGCCTGCACAACAACTTCTGCAACGTGGAACTGCCGCCCGGCAGCGGCACCGAACTGTTCCGCCAGCGCTACACCGAAACCATCCTCCCCAAGGTCCGCGAATGGAATCCGGACCTGTTGATGATCTCCGCCGGGTTCGACGCCCATGCCCGCGACCCCCTGGCCTACCTGCGCCTCAAGGGCGGCGATTTCGAGTGGGTGACCCGGGAACTGGTGCAAGTGGCCGACGAATGCTGCAACGGCCGGGTGGTCTCGGTGCTGGAGGGGGGCTACGACCTTCAGGGGTTGGCCGAAGGGGTGGCCGGGCACGTGCGGGCGCTGCTCGGCTGACGGTGTTATATGCGCGTCATTTGTATTTTCTTCGATAGCCATGCGTGATACATGTGAATTATCCGTAACCCGCCTTTCCAAGGGGGTGCCATGGGACGCCGCATTCCGGTTTCGCGGGCCGCCAAGCTGATCGGCGTCAGCCGCGGCGAGCTCAGCCGCCGTCTGGTGGCGGCCGGCATCGAGACCTTCGAGGGCGAGGTGGACCTGGACCGGGTGGAGTGCATCGCCCCCGCGCTGAAGGGCGAGTCGGCGGCCGTCGACCGGGTCGGGTTCCTGCGCGAAACCCCCGCCAAGAAAGTCACCGGCGCGACGGCCGAACTGGCCAGGCGGGACCCGGAGGCCGAGGTCCGCCGACTCACCGCGGCGCTGCTGGTCGAGTCGGGGCAGGCCGAACGCTACCGGAATCTGTTCGCGGACCTCGCGGCGCGGCTCGGCGAGCTGCAGACCGATCCCGATCCGGCACGCCGCGATGTCGCGTTCGAGCTCTGCGCCTGGCTGCGCGCCAGATCGGCGCCCCAGTAGGTGGCGGAAGCATCCCCGGTCGGGGCATATTTTCGGTTTCCCAATAAAATACTTTCGTATAGTATATCGGGAGTGGTATCGTTTGACGTGACTGCGATTTTCCGTGGGCGGTGGCATATGCGCTGGATTGTTTGCGTGCTTGCGGGCGTGTGGAGCGTTTTCGCGAGTTTCGGCCCGGCGCGCGGCGCCAATCTGATCGTCGGGATGGACACGGTCGACTATCGGCCGTCCTACTGGTATGAGAACGGCCGTCTCACCGGCCCCGACGTGGACGTCTGCACGCGGATCCTGGTCTCCCTCGGCCACGCGGTGGTCGTGCGGTCGATGCCCTGGGCCCGGGTGATGGAGGAATTGCGGTCCGGGGCGATCGACGCCACCTGCGTGGCGGCGCGGACCGGGGAACGCGAGTCCTTCCTGGTGTTTGCCGACGAGCCGCTGGCCACCAATCGGTTCAAGCTGGTGGTGCGGGCCGGCGTTCGGGTCGCCGGTCCCGACGGCGGGGTCGACCTGACCCCGCGCCTGGTGGGGCTGGTGCGAAACTGGGCCTATCCGTTCCCCATCGACGGCCGCATGGACCCGGTCTATCTCAACGACGAAGCGCTCATCGCCGAGAACCTGCGGATGGGGCGCCTCGACGCGGGAGTCCTGACGCCGCATGGGGTCGCCTCCCGGCTTTCGGATGACGTGGCGGCCGGGCGGGTTCGCGACCTGGGGGACACGTTTCCCGCATCGCCCGGGTTCATGGCGTTCGCGCGCAGCAAGCGGGACAGCGCCGCCGTCGCGCGGGAGGCGGCCCGCGCGCTCGCGTCGTTCAAGCGGGATCCGGCCTATCGGCGGATCTACCAACGCTACGGCCTGACCCC
>JANQGL010000159.1 GCA_028277325.1 Magnetospira sp. | reverse complement strand
CAGGCCCAGGTGGCGTTCCGGAATCCGCAACCCGGGATCGGCCCCCAGGGCGCCCAGCACCGGAATGTCGGTATAGCGCTCGACCGCCGCGCGCAGCTTCGATTCGTGGCGCGTCCCGCCGACCTGGTTGAGGACCACCCCGGCGATCCGCACCGCCGGATCGAAGGCCCGGTAGCCGAGCAGCAGCGGCGCGACGCCGCGAATGGTGCCCCGGGTGTCGATGACCAGGACCACCGGCGCGTCGAGCAGCCTGGCCAGCGCCGCGTTGCTGTCGGCGCCGTCCGGGTCGAGGCCGTCATGGAGGCCCTTGCTGCCCTCGACAAGCGCGATGTCGGCCGTCGCCGCGTGGCGGGCGAACAGGCGCCGGATCTCGTCGGGGGTCTGGGTGTTGAAGTCCAGGTTGTGGCACGGCCGGCCGGCGGCGCGGCCCAGCCACAACGGATCGATGTAGTCGGGGCCGCGCTTGAACGGCCGCACCGTCCGGCCGCGCCGCGCCAGGGCGGCGCACAGGCCGATGCCGACGGTCGTCTTGCCGGACGACTTGTGGGCCGCCGAGATGAACAGATGCGCCATCCGCCACCTCAGCCCATTTGCGCCAGTTCCCGCTCCTCGGCCAGTTCGGCCTGGGTCTTGTCGTAGTCCGGATCGAGGAAGCGATCGGCCAGGTTGTCCGGCACCACGCGCAGGGTCTTGGCCGACAGCAGGATGATCACGATGGCCACCCCGACGCCGAGAAGCCCCAGGCCGACCTCCCAGGCCGAGGGGGCGTAGGCGGCCACCACGCCGTCGTAGAACCCGGAGCTCACCTCCATGCCCGGGAACAACACCAGCGGGAACGCCTGGCCGCCGACGATGGTCACGTACATCTGCGACATCCCGCCGGCGATGACCAGCAGCGACGAGGCGGCGATCACGGCGTAGGAGTCGCGGGTTCCCGGATGGAACAGCAGGATCAGCGGCGCCAGGTAGCCGATCGCCACCTGGCCGACCCAGAACAGCGTGGTATAGGGGCCGCCGTCCATCAGCACGAACCGCTCCCAGGCGTGGTGCTCGGTCGCGTAGAGGTTGGTCAGGTGGTAGAGGGCGGTGAAATAGGCCGAGGCCCCGACGAACAGGCGCAGCATGGAGCGCATCCGGTAGGTCACGAACCGGCCCAGATCGCGGTCGGTCCAGGTGTAGATTCCCATCACCACCAGGTTGAACGCGGCGAGCCCGTAGGCGAAGGAGAACACGATGAACATCGGCGCCATGACCGCCGCGTCGTAGGCCTGCCGGGCGATCACGAACCCGAAGATCGACCCGGTGCCGGTGGTCAGGGCGAGCCGCCACAGCAGGGCCACGACGCCGGCGCCGTGGGCATGCGGCTGCATGCGGCGCTCCATCATCATCCACAGATAGGCCAGGATGATCAGCAGGAATCCGGTGTACAGATAGATGTTCCAGGCGAAGATGGACTTGAAGTTGTAGTGGGTCATCGCCACCGTCAGGCGGTCGGGCCGCCCCAGGTCGAGGACCAGCACCGCCAGGCCGCCGACCAGCAGGGCGGCCGAGACGACGGTGGAAAGCGGCGCCAACGGCTTGTACATCTGCTTGCCGAACACCGAACTGATCGAGGCCACGTTGAGCGCGCCCGAGGCGGCGACGATCAGGAACACCGCGAACACGTGCGGCGTGCCCCAGATCACTTGGTTGTTCATCCCGGTGACCACGTGGCCCTCGTGCTCCATGACCAGGGCGCAGGCGGCGCCGATCAGCAGCAGCAGGCCGACCCAGCCGAGGGTGACGTAGAATCGAGGCCCCTGAACGCCCAGGTGGTCGAGATTGATCCGTTTCGACATCGCGTCCTCCCCGACCTAGTGTCCCGAATCCGAAATTTGCATCATTCTATCCACTAGAATCCGTGATACAGCACGCCCGGGTCGAGCCCCAGGTCGGCGCGAACTTGCGTGGTGGCGATCCGCGACACCGTTCGCGAGATTTCGCTGCCGGGATCGTTCAGGTCGCCGAACACCATGGCGCCGCCGGCCTTTTCGGTGCAGGCCTCGACGCAGGCGGGGAGGCGTCCGGCATCCACCCGGTGGACGCACAGGGTGCAGCTCTCGACCGTTCCCTTGCCGCGCGGCGAATAGGGCTTCTGGCCGCCGATCGTCTCGTGCACGAAGGACCGCGCCTTGTAGGGGCAGGCGATCATGCAGTAGCGACAGCCGATGCAGATGTGCTTGTCGACCAGAACGATCCCGTCGGCCCGCCGGAACGATGCGCCGGTCGGGCAGACGTCGGCGCAGGGCGGGTTCTCGCAGTGCTGGCACATCATCGGCAGCGAGAAGGTGTAGCCGGTTTCCGGATTGTGGACGTCCAGCTTGCGGATCCACTGGGCCTGCTGGTCGGGCCGGCTGTGCGGCGCGTTGTCCCAGTCATGCTCGGTCCGGCAGGCGGTGATGCAGTGGTCGCAGCCGGCCTCGCAGCGGGTGGTGTCGATCAGCAGCCCCCAGCGCACCCGGTCGGTCACCGGCTCGCCGGGCGCCCGGCCGGCGGCCGGCCGAGGCGCCACCAGCAGAATGCCGGGCGCGATGACGGACGCGGCGGCGGCCAGGGCGCCGGTCAGCAGGCGGCGGCGCCCCGGATCATGCGGTTTTCGGTTGCTGGCGGTCATTGGCTCCCCCCCTCCGATGACGCGCTCACGGGCGTGTGGCAGCCGAAGCAGTCGATGCTGACCGCCGCGTAGTCGTGGCACTCCTTGCAGAACCCGTAAAGGGTTAGCGCCCGCACCTCGGGACGCGGGTCCGGGGTGGCGTGGCACTCCACGCAGTCCTTGAGCGCGTACTTGGTGCCCCGGATGCCGCGATGCACCGTCTCGTCCCGCTGGTGCAGCAGGTAGTCCATGTGGTAGCGGCGCATGGTGTCGGTCGGCTCCACGCACTGCGTCCCCTTGCCGCGGGCCGGCGTCGGCAGGGGAACGCCGTCGCCGGCCGAGACCGGAACGGCGCCCAGCGCCAACCCGACAAGCAGCAGTCCCCCCGTCAAGCGCATCATGCGATCACTCCCCGAGTCCCATGTCGATGTAGCCGGTCGGGCAGACGTCGGCGCAGATGTGGCAACCGATGCAGCGGATGTAGTCGGTATAGACGTAGCGGCCGACCGCGCGCTCGCTCTTCTTGGTTCGTTTCACCGCGTCCTGCGGACAGAAGATCACGCAGTTGTCGCATTCGAAACACATGCCGCAGGACATGCAGCGCTTGCCTTCGTCCTGCGCCGCCTCCTCGGTCAGGCTCTTGATGCGCTCCTGGAAATTGCCGAGCACCTGGTCGCCCTCGATGTGGATCTCGGGCCGCCGGTTGCGTTCCTTGTAGGGGAAGTGGCCGAGGAACAGGTCGCCATGCGGGATGATTTCGGCGAACGACCGATCCTCGTAGTTGTGGACCGCGAAATCGGCCTCCGAGGTGCCGCGGGCCGGACCCTCGAACTTTTCGGGATCGAGGCCGCGTCCGCGCAGTTCGTCCAGCAGGTTGAAATGGTGGACGTCGACGCGCGGCCGCTTCGGGAGGTCGTCGATCCCCTGAAGGGCCTTGCTGATCGATTCGGCGGCGATGGAGCCGTGGCCGATGGCGGTGGTCAGGAGGTGCGGGCGGATGATGTCGCCGCCGGCGAAATGCTTGGCCTCGCGGCCCTTGACCCGGAACAGCCGGTCGGCCTCGATGAAGCCGCGCCCGTTGTCCAGGGAATCGAGGCCGGTCATGTCGCCCGTCTGGCCGATCGCCGAGACGACCAAATCGCACTCGATCTCGAACTCGGTGCCCTCGGTGGGGATCGGCCGCATGCCGTCCATGGTGCACGCGCACATCCTGAGCGCGCGGGCGCGTCCGTTGGCGTCCTTCAGGACCTCCAGCGGCATCACCCCGCCCTTGATCTCGACGCCCTCGCGCAGGGCGTCCTGGCGCTCGTGCTCGGCCGCCGTCATCTGCTCGATCGGGAACAGCGAGGTGAGCACCGACTTGACGCCCTGGCGGGCCGCCGTGCCGGCCACGTCGTGGGCGGTATGGCCGAGGACGACCGATTCCGGGCGGTCCTTCTCGCGGGTGGTGGAGATATGGCCGAGGCGGCGCGCCACCGAGGCCACGTCGATGGAGGTGTCGCCGCCGCCGACCACGACGATGCGCTGGGTGACGTATTTCAGGCGGCCCTCGTTGAAGGCGCGCAGGAAGTCGACGCCGGTGAGACAGTTCGGGGTGCCGTCCCAGCCGTCGACCGGCAGGCCACGACCCTTCTGGGCGCCGATCGCCCAGAACACGGCGTCGAAATCCTTGTCAATCTGGTCGATCGAGATATCGACCCCGATCCGCACCCCGCAGCGGGCCTCGACCCCCATGTCGAGGATGCGCCCGATCTCGGCGTCCAGCATGGCGCGCGGCGTGCGATAGCCGGGAATGCCGTAGCGCATCATGCCGCCCAGTTCCGGCAGGCTTTCGAACACCGTCACCGCGTGGCCGTCGCGGCGCAGGAAGAACGCCGCGGCCAGTCCGGCCGGCCCGCCGCCGATCACCGCCACCTTGTGGCCGGTCTCCTTGGACGGCCTGGGGAAGCTCATGTTGTTCTCGATCGCCCAGTCGCCCACGTACTGCTCGACCGAATTGATGCCCACGAAGTCGTCGACCTCGTTGCGGTTGCAGCCGTCCTCGCAGGGCGCCGGGCAGACGCGGCCCATGGCGGCCGGGAAGGGGTTGGCCTCGACCATCCGCCGGAAGGCGTACTCCTGCCACGGCATGCCGTCCACCGGCGGCTTGTCCATGCCGCGCGCGATGGCCAGCCAGCCCCGGATGTCGTGGCCCGACGGACAGCTCCCCTGGCAGGGCGGCGTCTTGTGAACGTAGGTCGGACACTTGTGCGACCACCCGGCCTGGAAAATCTTGTCCTCGTACCGTTTCCACTCGATATCGCCGTCCTTGTAGCGGCGATAGTTCAGGGCCGTGCTGGCGTTTTCCCGATTCATGGTTTCCTTCCCGTGCTCTTGTTCCGTGCTTTCTACGAGCGCTCCCGCTTATTCCTTGGTGCCCAGCTGAATGGCGTTGCCGACCAGCTGATGGACGCTGACCACCGCGTCCATGTCGAAACCGTAGTAGGGCATCACCTTGGTGAACTGGCTCTTGCAGATGGCGCAGATCGTCGCCATGTGGGTGACGCCGTGATGCTCGCGCGCCTCCTGCAGCGCTTCCATGCGCGGCAGGGCGCCCTTGACCCGCAGTTCCATCAGGTCGTCGGTCAGCAGACCGCCGCCGCCGCCGCAGCAGAAGGTGCTTTCGCGGGTGGTGTTGGGGTCCATTTCCACGAACTTGCCGCAGCTCGCCTTGATGACCTCGCGCGGGATGTGGAACTGCCCGCCCGGCATGTCGCCCATCCGCGAGGCCCGCGCCACGTTGCAGGAATCGTGGAAGGTCAGCGTCATGTGGTCGTTGGCCTCCTTGTCCAGGGTCAACGCCCCGCGCTCGATCAGGCCGTGGGTGAACTCGCAGATGTGCTGCGGCACCGGGTACCCGGGATCGAGGAAGTCCCACGGTCCGGCCAGGGTGTTGAGGAACGAATAGGCGACCCGCCAGGCATGCCCGCATTCGCCGAACACGATCCGCTTCACCCCCAGGTCGAGCGCCGCCTGGCGGATCCGGTTGGCGAGCTGGTGCATCTGGTCGTAGGACCCGATGAACATGGCGAAGTTGGCCGCCTCGGAGGCGTAGGAGCTGACCGTCCAGGAGATGCCCGCCTGGTGGAACACCTTGCCGTAGCCGACCAGGCCGTCGATGTGCGGCTCGGCGAAGAAGTCGGCCGACGGGGTGACCAGCAGGACGTCGGCGCCTTCCTGGTTGACCGGATACTTCACGTCGCGGCCGGTGTCCTCCTTGACCTCGTCCTCCAGGTCCTCCAGGGTCGCCTCCAGGGCCGGCAGCGGCAGTCCCAGGTTGTTGCCGATCTTGTGGACCTTGCCGATGATCTCGTTGCAGTACTTCTGGCCCACCCCGATGTGGTCCATGATCTCGCGCGCCGCCATGGAGATCTCGGCGGTGTCGATGCCGTAGGGACAGAACACCGAGCAGCGGCGGCACTGCGAACACTGGTGAAAGTACTTGTACCAGTCGTCCAGCACCTCCTTGGTCATGTCCCTGGCGCCGACCAGACCCGGGACGATCTTGCCGGCCAGGGTGAAATGGCGCCGGTAGACCTGGCGCAGCAGGTCCTGGCGCGCCACCGGCATGTTCTTGGGATCGTTGGTGCCGAGGTAATAGTGGCACTTGTCGGTGCAGGCGCCGCATTTGACGCAGGAATCCAGGTACACCTTGAGCGATTTGTACTTGGTCAGCAGCTCGCCCAGCTTGGCGACCGCCTTGTTCTCCCAGTCGTCCACCAGCTGGCCGGGGAAGCCGAGCGGTTCCTGGTGCTCCGGCTTGGCGAAGAACGGCTGCGAATGCGCCATCGCGTCCGGCTGGAGTTTCGGGATCTCGCGGTGCTCGCGGAACGCCGGGGTGTCGAATTTCACTTTGGCCACGGTTCCCTCCCGTCGTCCTGCGCGATCAGCGGTCGCGCGCCGCGTCGAGCGGCGCCGCCCACGGCGCCACGTGGCGGGTTTCGCGCGGGTTGTCGACCATGTTGCGGCTCGGGCTGAAGAACACCCCCGGCGCGTGAAGAAGCTTGCTGAACGGGAACACGATCATCAGCAGCGCGACCAGGCCCAGGTGCAGCAGCAGCAGCGGATCGCCGGGCAGCGGCCGCCAGTCGAAATACAGCAGGCCGAGGGTGAACGCCTTGATCTGCACGATATCCGTATGCAGCACGTATTTCATGCCGAGGCCGGTCGCCCCGATGGCGACCAGCAGGGCCAGCATCAGGTGGTCGGACGGGCTGGAGATGTAGCGCACCCGGTCGACCACCGCCCGGCGCGCCCACAGGCCGAGCAGGCCGACCACCATCGCCATGCCGCCGTAGATGCCGAACGGCTGCGCCAGGGTGACCACGCCCCACACCGGCTCGGTGAAGTAGCGCAGGTGGCGCACCACCACCAGCAGCAGGCCGGCGTGAAACAGCACCGCGAACACCCAAATCCAACGATTGGACTTGAACAGGCTCTCGAAAAGCGCCACCTCTCGTGCGATGCGCAAGGCCACGCCGCCGCGCGTCGTCGGGGCCGGCGTGGTCGGGATCTTGAGGGGAGCCGGCACCGTCGCGAACTGCCAGATCTTGCGCCCCAGGCCGACCACGAAAATCACGGCCGCCGCGTAGAACAACAGGACATAAAGAACCGTCAGGAGCGACATCGCGGCGCTCTCCCTCGTCAAAAATCCAAGTTTTTCAAGCCTCTGCAGCCGCAGGGACGGTCCGGGACCCAACCCGCCGCCCAACGGCGCCTCTTCGGCGCGTGGGGTCGGCGCGCGACGGGGCGGCCGAGGCCGCCGCCGCCGCACGGCCGATCAAACGCAACCGGTCGGCTTCGGCAGGCCGGCGATCTTGCACGCCTGCTTGGCCGGGCCGTAAGGGAACAGCTCGTAGAGGTACTTGTTCGAGCCTTTCTCCGGGCCGAGCTTCTTGCCGATCGCCTTGACCAGCACGCGGATCGCCGGGGCGATCTGGTATTCCTCGTAGTACTCGCGCAGGAAGTCGACCACCTCCCAGTGCTCGGGGGACATGTCGACCCCTTCGTCCTTGGCGATCAGGTCGGCCACGTCCTTGTCCCACTGGGACAGGTCGGTGAGGTAGCCTTCCTCGTCGTGCTCGATGGTCTTGCCGTTGACTTCATATGCCATGTGTTCAGTCTCCTCGTTGACTCGTTCTCATAAACCGGTATGCGCGGCGGCAGGCCGCCGCCGGCGGTGTCAGAGCCACGTGTTGCTCGGCCCCTTGTCCACCACCAGATCCACGAACCCCTCGTAGTCGACCACTTCGATGCCGTCAATCACCCGGTCGGCGACGCCGCGCGCCTTGAGGTCGGCGTCGAGGGCGTACATCGGGTGATCGGCCATGGCCGATTTCACGGCCGGGGCCACGTTGGTGTTGTCCAGCGCTCCGTAGACCCCGTCCTCGATCAGCAGGATCGGGCTGCCCGGCTCGGCGAGCCGGAGGCAGGACTCGAGGGCGTTGCGCTCGAACGGCGACTTGACGACGATGTGCAGCATGTTTCGGTTTTCCCTCTCGTTCCCCGCTGGTGTCCCGAATCCGAAGTGCGTATCATTATATGGCAGGCGCTTTCGAACTTCGGATTCGATAAGGACACTAGGTAAACCTCTGATTCTAGTTTGGTTTTGGAGTCGAAACTCGCCATGGAGTCGGCCCCGAATACTGTTGCGAACCTCGAATCCACCACGCTAGCCGGAAATCACCACGTCCTGCGCGGCGATCAGCGCGACCATCTCGGACGCCGGGACCACCTGCACGTCGACGATGAAGTCGTCTTCGGTCAGGCCGCGGGCCTCCATGGACTCCTTCTCCACGAACAGCTGCTCGACATCGTAGCCCTCCAGGGCCCGATAGGTCTTGGAGAAATTCTTCATGCCGCTGGTCGCGGCGGTGTCGCAGCCCTTCATGATCTGGTACACCCCGTCGTCGACGAAGGCGAGCGCCACCTCCTGGTCGAACGCCGCCGAGATCAGCACCGTCTCCAGAACCTCCAGGGCGTAGATCGTGCCATAGGGCGCCTTGCGGTTCAGGAACATGAACTTCTTGACGACACCCTCGGTCTCGAATTCGAATTCTGCCATCGTCTCCCCCTCAATCGCCGAACGTGACCAGACGGTCGCAGCCCATGCCGGCCTCGATGAGCTGGCCGAGACCGGAAATGCGGAAGCCCTCGGCCAGGACATCGTCCTTGATGCCGCGCCTGAGGCCGGCGGCGACGCAGACCACCAGGTCGACGCCGTGCTCGTCGGCCAGCCTGCCCCACAGCTTGACCAGGTCGCGGTCGTCGGATTGCGGCTCCGACAGCTTGTTGCCGTTGTTCACGCCGTCATAATAGAAGAACACGCGCGGCACCGCGTGCCCCTTGGCGATCGCCGCCTTGGCGAACATGTACGCCGAGTCGGACGCCTGATGCGTGAACGGCCCTTCGTTGACGAGGATGCCTATGTTCATGTGGGTACTCTCCCCCCGATGTGTCCCTTGAGTCAGGTTTCGTGTTGCGGCGGCCGTCGCCACGCCCCCTAGAAGTGGACGTGGGACGACGTGTTCAGGGTGTAGCGGCCGCCGCGCCAGTCGTCGATGTGATGCTTGGTGAACGGCAGCCCGGTCAGCTCGAAGAACTTCGGCCAGCCGATGCGCTCGATCCACTCGTTCATGCGCTCCCAGGCCTTGGCGTTTTCCTTGTAGGCCCTGAGGATCCTGGTCACCACCTCGGCGACCTCCGGCCACCGCGGCGCGTTGTTCGGCAGGCCGGCGTAGACCAGCTTGTGGAAGGCCGGGCTGGAGCGGGTCGAGGAATGCTTGCCGCCGACCCAGATGGCCAGCTTCGAGTTCTCCGGGTCGTTGATCTGCATCGGCGGGCAGGGCGGGTAGCAGGCGCCGCAGCAGACGCACTTGCGCTCGTCCACTTCCAGGCTCGGCTTGCCGTTGACCAGGGCCGGACGGATCGCGGCGACCGGGCAGCGGGCGATGACCGCCGGGCGCTCGCACATGTTGGACACCAGGTCGTGGTTGATCACCGGCGGCTTGGTGTGCTGGATGTTGATCGCGATGTCGCCCTGGCCGCCGCAGTTGATCTGGCAGCACGACGTGGTGATCTTCACCCGGTTCGGCATCTCTTCCCTGACGAAGTCGTCATAGAGGACATCCATCAGCGCCTTGACCACGCCGGAGGCGTCGGTGCCGGGGATGTCGCAGTGCAGCCAGCCCTGGGTGTGCGAGATCATGGAGATCGAGTTGCCGGTGCCGCCGACCGGGAACCCCTCGCCGGTCAGCTTGTCGATCAGCGGCGCGACCCTGGCTTCGTCCGAGACCATGAACTCGATGTTGGACCGGGCGGTGAAGCGCACGTGGCCGTCCGCGAACTCGTCGGCGATGTCGGCCAGCTTGCGGATGGTGTAGATGTCCATCTGGCGCTGGGTGCCGGCCTTGACGGTCCAGATCTCGTCGCCGCTCTTGGCCACGTGATGCAGGACGCCCGGCCGCGGGCGGTCGTGCCAGGCCCAGTTGCCGTAGTTGCTCACCATCAGCGGGTGCATGTAGGGGGCCGGGTCCGGAACCCCGGACTCGATCGGCATGCGCGGCTTGTCGCTCATGTGCTGTTGCCTCCGACTTGAACTGCTCTCTTCGCCCCGGCGGGGCCGTTGTTCCGTTTCCTCCCGCCGACCGGGACCGGCCGGGGGCCGCCGCGCCGACGGCGCCCCCCAGGCCGGAGACCGACGGGCAGGCCGCCTGAAGGTCCGCCTATTCGGCGGCCGCGGCCTGCTTGCGCTTGTTCCACTTCTCCACTTCCTGATCCCAGTCGTCGGTGCGGACGTAGGACGAGGTGCGCGGATGCTTGACCATGTTGGGGTCGACGTCCAGGCCGAGGCCCTCCAGGAAGCTGACGAGGCCGATCCGCTCGATCATCTCGCCGGTGCGCTCGTGTTCGAGGGCGTTCTCGGCGAAGAAGTCGAGCACCCGCTGCGCCAGGTCGGCCAGCTTCTCGTAGTCCTCGTCGGTCTCCAGGCGCATGAAGGGCACCACCACCGAGCCCATCAGGTCGCCGATCTTCAGCGTCCGCTTGCCGCCGACCAGGATCGTGCAGCCCTTGACGTCGCCCGGCGACAGGGCCTTGGTCAGAACGTTGATACAGTGCATGCAACGGACGCAGGAGTTGTTGTCGACGCCCAGGGTGTCGTCGTCGTTGAGCTCCAGGGCGCGGGTCGGGCACATGTTGATCACCTGGTTGATGATCTCCTTGCGGCCCATGGTGGCGACGTAGTCCTTGAACCGCTCCTGGTCGACCTTCATGTCGTCGGCCCAGGTGCCGAGCACCGCGAAGTCGGAGCGGTGCGAGGCGTTCACGCAGTCGTTGGCGCAGCCCGAGAACTTGGCCTTGAACTTGTACGGCAGGGACGGCCGATGCATGTCGTCGAGCATCGAGTTGATGACCTCCCGCATGGCCTTGGACTCGTCGTAGCAGGACTGCTCGCAACGGGCCGACCCGACGCAGCTCATCGAGGTGCGCAGGCCGGCGCCGGCCCCGCCAAGGTCGAAGCCCAGGTCGTTCAGTTCGTCAAACGCCGCCTGCAGCTGCTCGGTGTTGGCGGCCTGGAACATGATGTCGCCGGACTGGCCGTGAAAGGCGATCAGGCCGGACCCGTTGCGCTCCCAGATGTCGCACATGTCGCGCAGCAGCTTGGTCGAGTAGTGCATGCCGGCCGGCGGCATCACGCGCAGGGTGTGGAATTCCTTGGACTCCGGATACTTGCCGGCGACCTCGGAGAACCGGGGAATGATGCCGGCGCCGTAGCCGCGGACGCCGACGGTGCCGCCCTTCCAGTAGCCCTTGCGGGTTTCGTAGGAGTGCTCCAGCTGACCCAGAAGGCTCTTCACCATCGGGGCGTACTGCTTGTCTTCATCCTGGGCCAGCCGTTTCAAACCGGTGACGAAGCTCGGCCAGGGGCCGTCCTCAAGCTGGTCCAGCAGGGGTGTGTCGGGCATCTTGTTCGCCATGTCTCTCGACCTCCAGTGTTTTCCTTCCCGCCATCGCGCCGCAACCCTGAGCCGGCGCGCGGGCCAAGTTCCGCTTGATCGGGAATTCGGCTTCATGGAGTGCTGTCCCGCCAGCGCGCGGCGGCGACGCCGGCGCTCCCCCCGAGACAAACCACGAGCGATGCCGCCCGCTTCCCAAACCGTCTCCCTGTCGTCTGGCCGCCCTGTTGTTGTTGTGTGGGGCCGACCCTTAAACTTTACCACCAAACCGGCGCATTTATATCAACACAATCTAATGTAATCAATGTGTCCCGATGAATCTAGAAAATTCTTTCGTCCGGCAGATTTCGGGTAGCACATTGTTTCACTTGGTCTTTTTGTGTGTCGACGCGCCGCGCCGAAGCGCATATTAGAATAATTATAATCAAAAGTCATCCAAGAGAAAACCATTCGTTTTGGCCCTGCCCCATGTGTGCGCCGCACCATCGGCCCCCGCGGGCGGAGGACCCCCCGCGAGCCCGGGCGCGGCGGCGCCCGGAATCCTCGGAGGGGACTATAATCTATTGTTTTCAAATATGAAGCGTTCTCCCGCGCACGGCCGGAATCAAACCGTTCGCGGAACGCGCCCGGGGGGTGTCGGCATTCAACAAGGCCATGCACGTCAGTGCGGTTTGTTAGAGTATCTCAAAATGCGATTCGGAAAATTTGCAAGCCCGGCAACCTATAAAAAACATTTTTCTATTGCAGTATAATGAATGCGGATTTAGGACGTTGGAAGTATGTGAAACACGGCTCTCCGGCCGGCCTGATCGCCGTGCGCGATGCGCCCGGGCGGTTGCGCGGCGCCGGTCGGCCCTGCAACAAAGGCGAAAAAGCTGTCCAGGGGAGTGTCCGAGATGACCGCAAGCCCGTTCGACGTGCACGACGACGACGCCTACCGCCGCTGGCGCGACGCCAAGCTCGACGACTACCCGACCACGGTGGCCGACCTGCTGGTGCCGGTCGCCGATCCGACGTCCCCGACGCCGGACGAACGCGCGGCGATCCTGGCGCGGGTCGCCAGGTGCAACATGGCGCTGTACCGCTTCGCGGCGCCGCCGACCGACGACCGGGCGGCGCTGCGCGCGTTCGGGGCCGCGTTCGGGCTGCATCGGCTGGACGCCCACCTGCAGTCGGACGCCAGTTGCATCACCGCCCTGGAGGTGGCCGACGGCGGCGCGCGGACCCGCTACATCCCCTATACCGACCGGCCGGTCCAGTGGCACACCGACGGCTATTACAACCTGCCCGAGGCATGCATTCGGGGCCTCGTCCTGCATTGCGCGCGGCCGGCCGCGCGGGGCGGCGAGAACGCGGTGGTCGACATCGAGATCGCCTACATCGTGTTGCGCGACGCCGATCCGGATTTCATCGCGGCGCTGTCGCATCCGCGCGCCTTCGTGGTGCCGCCCAACGAGTCCGAGGGCGCGGCGATCCGCGGCGAGCGGGCCAATCCGGTGTTCTACGTGGACCCCGAGACCGGCACCCTCGGCATGAACTTCTCGCAGCGCAAGCGCAACATGGCCTGGCGCGACGACCCGGCGACCCGCGACGCCGTGGCCTGCCTGAACGACTTCCTGGCCTCCGACAGCCCCTATATCCTCCGCCACCGGATGGCGGCCGGCGAGGGCCTGATCTGCAACAACGCGCTGCACAACCGGAGCGGCTTCGAGGACGGCGCGGAGAAACGCCTGATGTATCGGGGCCGCTACATGGACCGCATCGCGGCCTGACCCACGCGAACCTGAGGAGGGACCGGCGATGACCACCGGCGGACGCGGCGAGGAGGTGCGGGAGCTGGAGGTTCTCCAGGCGCCCTGGGCCAAGGAGATCGCCCTGCACGACCTGACCTTCGAGAACGGCTTCAAGATGCTGCGCCTGCGCATCCGCGAGAAGCGGCGGTTCACCGATCTCGACCTGGACATCGAGACGGCGGAGGTGTTGCGCGACCGCCTGTCGCTGTGGCTGGACATCCAGCGGCGGGACTGAGGAGGGGGGGCGGCGCTCCCTGGTTTTCGAGGGCCCTCGAAAGGCGGGGCGAGCCACCGCACTCCACAATCTGACAGGGCGCTCGGGCGACTTTTTCATCCGCCGGCTGGACCCGGACGGCGGTGCGGAGTCAGAATGGCGGCCTGTTGCGACCGCGAGGTGGCGCCATGACCGTCGTCCGCAGCCCGGCCGTCGCCGGGGCCTTCTATTCCGACAACCCGGCGCGCCTGCGCGCCGACGTCCGCCGCTACCTGGACGCCGCCGACACCCGGCCCGGCCCGGTGCCCAAGGCGATCATCGCCCCGCATGCCGGCTACGTCTATTCGGGACCGGAA
>JANQGL010000445.1 GCA_028277325.1 Magnetospira sp. | reverse complement strand
GCGTCGCGGGCGAACAGCGCGCCGATCCGCGCCGCGTAATCGGCCGGGTCGAACCGGCCGCGGGCGCGGAAGCTGATCATCAGCTCGCGCGCCAGCTGGGAGTCGTCGGAATACTGGCCCAGCGGATAGACGCCGCGATGGATGTCCGGAATGCGGCCGTGCGGGTCGTGGCTGCCGACCCCGCCGCCGAGCACCGCGGCCACGTAGCCCCGGCAGACGGAGTCCAACTGCCCCTCGACGATGAAGCCCAGGGCGTCGCCCACGCACTGGCCGATCAGGCAGCCGGCGAACGCGTCGTGGCGCGGCTCAGCCATCCGGGATCTCGGACGCCGCGACCACCGGGGCGTGGAACGACTCCGGCCCGCCCGGCACGGCGCGCCGGCCGATCCGCTCGTCGCCGAGGGCCTCGTTGTGGGTTTCGGACATCTGCGGCCTTCCGTGGTGCACCACGCTGAATCTTTGGGAACGCGGCGGGCTTCTTTCAAGGGGTGACAGGGTCTCGGGATAGGAGGGGGGTGCGGACTCCGATCAATCGGTTCCCCGGTGGCGCGGGTGTCGTTTTACTATGCGAACGGTTTACGTTGCGTCCGGGAAGCAGTAAACTTTCGGTAACCTGCGCCGGAGCCGGACCGGACCCCGAACCGGGGAACCGCGCCAACGATCCGCAAACCCTATGCTTCCGACAGGAAAGGGCGAGACCCGACATGCCGACACCGGCCAACCGAAAGATGTTCACCCTCGAACGGCAGCAACTCGGCCGGATGCGTCCGACCGTGAAGGAGCCGGCCAACGCGGTCGCCGTGCCGATGCTGGCCGCGCCGAAGGCCGACGACAACGAGGTCCTCAAGGCCATCGAGGCGTTGCGGAGCGACCTCCTGGCGGCCGGACGCCTGGCGGGTCCGGCGGTCACCGACGCCGACGTGGAGGCCCGGCGGGCCGAGGCCACCGCCGCGTCCGAGGAAGTGGAGCGCTATCGCGAGCAGATCAATCTGCTGAAGGCGGAGATCAAGGGGCTGGCCCGGATGATCGCCGAGACCAAGCAGGAGATTGCCGCCCTCCGCTCGGCCGACCCGGACCACGACAAGATCACCGCGATGACCAGCGAGCTGGACGCCGTCGTGACCGCCACCGAGGGGGCCACCGAGACGATCCTGGGGAACGCCGAGTCGGTGGATGACCTGGCGGCCCGCATCGTCAACGACTCCAAGGACCTCACCGCGCAGTCCAATGCCGCGGCGATTGGCGAGGCGGTGATCCGGATCTTCGAGGCCTGCAATTTCCAGGACCTCACCGGACAGCGCATCAGCAAGGTCGTCAACACCCTGAAATACGTCGAGGAACGGGTCAACGCGATGATCGAGATCTGGGGCGCCGAGGACACCCTGCACGCCCCGAAAGCGGCCGCCAAGACGCAGGATGCGGACAACGACGACCACCTGCTCAACGGACCGCAACTGGAGAACCAGGGAATCAGCCAGGACGACATCGACAAGCTGTTCGATTGAACCGCGGTTCGACCGGGGCCAGCAGGTCCCGGTTCGCCGCGATTGGCGACCCGCCCTCCAGTGTCCCGAATCCGAAGTGCGTTGCCTTACGGGGCGGCCGATTTCGAACGTCGGAGTCGCTGTAAAGGAACCGCGTTTCATTTCACGCGCCGTGCCGCGGAGCGATCGGAAGCGACCGCCCTACACCGCCAGCAGGGCCGCCGCCACCGGTCGCTCCTCGGCCAGCAGCACGTTGAAGGTGCGGCAGGCGGCGCCGGTGTCCATCCATTCGAGGACGGCGCCGAAGCGCGTCCTGAGGGCCCCTTTCAGTCCCTTGGGCGGCAGCTCGAAGGCCGCTCCGCAACCGACCAGCAGGATGGTGCCGGCGGCGATGCCGTCGAGGGGCGCGAAATGATCCACCGTCAACTCGGCGGCCGCCGCCGTGACCGGCCAGGCGACGGTGCGTTCCGGAAACACCATCACATGTCCGCCGTGCACCGTCTGGTCGATGCGGAAACGTCCGTCCCCGTAGGCGCGGATCAACTGGCGGCCTGGCGCCACCCGGGGGGTGATGTCGAGGCTGATGTCAGGCTCCCTCGGCTGCCCTGTCGGCGGACCCGCCCTCCTTCAGGTCGCCGCCGCGGCGCGGCAGGCGCATGTACAGCAACAGCGGCACGGCGACACAGATCGACGAATAGGTGCCGATCAGGATCCCGAAGATCATCGCGAAGCTGAACCCGCGGATCACCTCGCCGCCCAGGAAGTAGAGCGCCAGCAGGGCGATCAGGGTGGTCCCCGAGGTCATCACGGTGCGCGACAGGGTCTCGTTGATCGACCGGTTCAGCAGGTCGGGCAGCGGTTTGGACTTGTAGCGGCGCAGGTTCTCGCGCACCCGGTCGAACACCACCACGGTGTCGTTGATCGAATAGCCGGCGATGGTCAGCACGGCGGCCACCGTGGACAGGTTGAACTCCATCTGGGTGAGCGCGAACACGCCGATGGTGGCCAGCACGTCGTGGGTCAGGGCGGCCACGGCGCCGACGCTGAACTGCCATTCGAAGCGGAACCAGATGTAGATCAGCATCGCCAGGATCGCCAGGCCGACCGCGTTCACGCCGGACCAGAACAGCTCCTCCGACACCTTGGGGCCGACGAACTCCACCCGCCGGTACTCCACGTCGGCGGCGAGCACCGAACGCACCGCGTCGGTGGCCGCCTTCTGGGCCTCCTCGCCGCCGTCCTGGCGCTGCACCCGGATCAGCACCTCGGTCGGGGCGCCGAAGGTCTGCAGGGAGACGTCGCCCAGGTCGAGCCGGCTGAGGTCGGACCGCATCCGGGCCAGGTCGGCCGGCTGCGCGGTCTTGATCTCGATCAGCAGGCCGCCCCGGAAGTCGATGCCGTAGTTGAGGCCGTGCGCCGCGAACAGGCCGACCGAGGCGGCGATCAGCAAGGCCGAGACGACGAAAAACACCCGCCGGGCCCGGACGAAGGGGATCCGGGTGTCGGGCTTGATCAGGTTGAAGCCGCGCATCTCCGGTCCTCCGTCAAATCGGCAGGATCTTGGGGCGCACCGAGCGCAGCCACAGGACGACCATCATCCGGGTCACCATGATCGCGGTGAACAGGGAGGTGACGATGCCGATCGCCAGGGTGACCGCGAAGCCGCGCACCGGGCCGGAGCCGAAGCTGAACAGCAGCACGGCGGCGATCAGGGTGGTCACGTTGGCGTCGATGATGGTGGACAGCGCCCGGGAGTAGCCGGCGTCGATGGCCGCGATGGGCGTCCGGCCGCGCCGCGATTCCTCCCGGATGCGCTCGAACACCAGCACGTTGGCGTCGACCGCCATGCCGATGGTCAGCACGATGCCGGCGATCCCCGGCAGGGTGAGGGTGGCCTGCAGGGTCGACAGCAGGGCGACGATCAGCACCACGTTGACCAGCAGCGCCACGTCGGCCATCAGCCCGAAGCGGCCGTAGGCGAGACCCATGAACACGACCACCGCGACCAGGCCGATCGCCGAGGCCAGCTTGCCGGCGGCGATCGAGTCGGCGCCGAGGCCGGGACCGACCGTGCGCTGTTCCAGGATCGTCAAGGGGGCGGGCAGGGCGCCGGCGCGCAGCAGCAGCGCCAGGTCGTTGGCCTCCTGCACCGTGAACCCGCCGGTGATGATGCCCGATCCGCCGAGGATCGGCTCGGTGATGCGCGGCGCGCTGATCACCTTGCCGTCGAGCACGATGGCGAACGGCTTGCCGGTGTTCTCGGTGGTGATGCGGGCGAACTTGCGGCCGCCGATGCCGTCGAACTGGAACGACACCACCGGCAGGTTGGTGCGCTGGTCGAAGGTCGGCTGCGCGCCGATCAGGTTCTCGCCCGACAGCTCGACCCGTTTCCGGATCACGTAGGTGCGCGGCTGGCCGGTCGCCGGGTCGACCTCGTCGGCCGACGGCAGCACCATGGAGCCGGGCGGCACCCGGCCGGACAGCGCCTCCACCGGGTCGGTCTTCAGGTCGACCAGATGGAAGGTCATCTTGGCGGTCTTGCCGAGGATGTCCTCCAGGCGCTTCGGGTCGTCCAGGCCCGGCACCTGGACCAGGATGCGATCCTCGCCCTGGCGCTGGATGTTGGGTTCGCGGGTCCCCATCTCGTCGATCCGGCGGCGCACGATCTCGAGCGCCTGATCGACCACCGAGGAGGCGTAGGCGGTGCCCGCGTCGTCGCGGAACCGGGCCTCGATGCGGCCGTTCCCGGTCGCCGCGACGGCGATGTCGCGGTCGACCTCGCGGATCAGTTGGCGGGCCTCCTCGATCCGCGCGGGATCGTGGATGGTGACCGTCACGTGATCGCCCCGGTTGGCGAGGTCGGCATACCGGATGCGCGCCTTGCGGAGTTCCACCCGGGCCCCGTCGAGCATCGCCTCCAGGCGTTCGGCGATCGCCTCGTCAATGCCCACCGCGAGCAGCATGTGGGCGCCGCCCTGCAGGTCGAGGCCGAGGCTGATCTGCTGGTGGGGAACCCACGACGGCAGGGATCGCGCGGTGTCGCGGTCCAGCAGGTTGGGGGCCGCGAACATCAGGCCCAGCAGGCAGGTCAGCACGACCGTGACAAGTTTCCACTTGGCGAAATAGATCACGATGCGGACTCCGTCGTCGCGCCGTCGGACGGGATCCGGCGGCCTACTTGCCGCCGAGCAGCTTCTTCAGGCCGCCGGCCATGCCGCCGCCGTCGGACGGGCCGCCGTCGCTGTTGGCCGGCCTGACCGGCTCGGTCTTCGACATCACCTGGGCGATCATCTGGCGCATCACCCGGACCCGCACCCCCTCGGCGATGTCCACCTGAACCTCCTCGCCGTCCACCACCTTGGCCACGGTGCCGATCAGGCCGCCGTTGGTGACGATCTTGTCGCCGCGCCGGAGGGCGTCCAGCATCTGCTTGTGTTCCTTGTTGCGCCGCTGCTGCGGACGGATCAGCAGGAAATAGAACACCGCGAAGATCAGGATCATCGGCAGGATGCCCTGGATCAGGGCATCCATGCCGCCGGCCTGGCCGCCGGCCTGGGCGTAGGCTTCGGAAATGAACATCGAACCTCCGATCGATCTTAAGGAAACGCACTCCGCATGCGACAATCAGGGCCGGACTATAGCGGTCCGTCCCGGCAATGCAAACGGAACCTGCATGGACCGGATATCGCCCGTCCGGACAGGTCCGCAAGGGGGCGGCGGACCGGAACGCGTGGCGGTGCCGGCCCCCGTTGACTTGCCGCCGCGCGCCGCCGTAGGGTCCGCCCGGTCAACCGGTGGGGACGCGCCATGAACCTGATCCAGATTTCCAACCTCCTCGGCCGGGTGGCCGACGCGGTGGAGCGCCTGACCCCGCCGCCGGGCGCGGTCCCCGACCTCAAGGGAGCCGACGCCTTCGTCTGGCAGGCCGACCGGCTGACCCTGACCCCGGTCCCCGAGGTCAACCGGCTGGCCCTGCATCTGCTGAAGGGAATCGAGCGGCAGGCCGAGGCCCTGCTCGCCAACACGCGGCGCTTCGCCGACGGGCTGCCGGCCAACAACGCACTCTTGTGGGGCGCGCGCGGCACCGGCAAGAGCTCGCTGGTCAAGGCGGTGCACGCCACCGTCAACGAGGACCGGGAGAAGCGCAGGCACCGCCTGGTGCTGATCGAGATCCACCGCGAGGACATCCGCACCCTGCCCCGCCTGCTCAATCTCCTGCGCGACCACAAGCGGCGCTGCCTGCTGTTCTGCGACGACCTGTCGTTCGAGTCCGAGGACACCTCGTACAAGTCCCTGAAGGCGGTGCTGGAGGGCGGCATCGAGGGGCGGCCGGCCAACGTGCTGTTCTACGCCACCTCGAACCGGCGCCACCTGATGGCCCGCGACATGATCGAGAACGAGCGCTCGACCGCCATCCACGCCTCCGAGGCGGTGGAGGAGAAGGTCTCCCTGTCCGACCGGTTCGGCCTGTGGCTGGGCTTCCACCACCTGGACCAGGACACCTACTTCGCCATCGTCGAGGGCTACGCGGCCGAATACGGCCTGAAGATTCCCCTCGCCGACCTGCGCGCCCGGGCCAGCGAATGGGCGGTCACCCGCGGTGCCCGTTCGGGCCGCGTCGCCTGGCAGTTCCTCCAGGACCTGGCCGGGGAGATGGGGAAAAACCTGGGCTGACGCCCGCCGAACCAGTCCCGCGATTTACGGTCTGACCGCGACGGCGCAAGGCGACCGCCCCATCATGCAACCAACTTCGGAATCGGGGCGCCAGGCCGCAGGGATTCTTGCCAAGATCGATTCCAGGCCCGAATATCGGTACCGGTCCGCTTCCTCGACGTTCGCATCCGTGCCCGGGGCAGGCGCCATGGCGAACCTCGACTCCGCAGTCACAATAGAATTGAAAGGTTGCCTGGTGTCCTCATCGAATCCGAAGCCAGAAGGAGCCTCCCCCCATGATGCGGACTTCGGGGTCGGGTCGGGGCCGGTCGACCGCCTGCGCCCGCTGCACGACGAGATGACCGCCTGGCGGCGCGATTTCCACGCGCATCCGGAAACCGCGTTCGAGGAGCACCGCACGAGCGACAGGATCGCCGGCCTGCTCGCCGGCTGGGGGATCGAGGTGCATCGCGGCCTCGGCGGCACCGGCGTGGTCGGCAGCCTGACGGTGGGCGCCGGGCGGTGCATCGGCCTCAGGGCCGACATGGATGCCCTGCACCTGCACGAGGCGACCGGCCTCGACCACCAATCCCGGCATCCCGGCCGCATGCATGCCTGCGGCCACGACGGGCACTGCGCCATGCTGCTCGGGGCGGCCCGGCATCTGGCCGGGACGCGCCGTTTCCGCGGCACCGTGCGCTTCGTGTTCCAGCCGGCCGAGGAGAACGAGGCCGGCGCCCGGCGGATGATCGAGGACGGCCTGTTCGCGCGGTTCCCGGTCGACGCGGTCTACGGGATGCACAACTGGCCGGACGCCCCGGAGGGGGCCGTCGGGCTGCGCACCGGCCCGGTGATGGCGTCGTTCGACGTGTTCGAGGCGGTGGTGGTCGGGTGCGGGGCGCATGCCGCGATGCCGCACCTGGGGATCGACCCGATCCCCATCGCGGCGCAGATCGTCGCCGCCTGGCAGGGGGTGGTGGCGCGCGGCGTCGATCCGCTCGACTCGGCGGTGGTCAGCGTCACCCAGATCCACGCCGGCGACACCTGGAACGTGATTCCCGACCGCGCCACCCTGCGCGGTACCGCGCGGACCTTCCGGCCGCAGGTGCGCGACCGCCTGGAAAGCCGCCTGCGCGCCCTGGGCACGGCGATCTGCGAGGGCGCCGGGGCGTCCATGGAATGGTGTTACGAACGCCGCTACCCGGCCACCGTCAACCATGCCCGCGAGACCGAGCTGGCGCGCCGGGTGGCCGAGGCGGTGGTCGGCGCCGGACAGGTGATCCCGGACATGCCGCCCAGCATGGGCAGCGAGGATTTCGCCTTCATGCTGCAACGGGTGCCCGGCTGCTACCTGCGCCTGGGCACCGGCGACGCCGGCGGGCGCGGTCTGCACAGCCCGCGCTACGACTTCAACGACCGGGTGCTGCCGATCGGCGCCGCGCTCTGGGTGGCGCTGGCGGAGAGCGAGCTGGCGGCCGCGGACTAGGGCCTGTAGACATTCCTCGCCATCAAATGAATGTCTACAGGCCCTAGTCCGCCTTGCGGATGCGGATCACGAACCCGCCGTCGACCTCGTCGACGCCGAGCATCTCGTTGCCGGTGCTCTCGCAGAACACCTCGAAGTCGGCCGGCGCGTCCGGGTCGGTGGCCTGGATTTCCAGTTCGTCGCCGGCGATCATCTCCTTCATCACCTTGTTGGCGCGCAGAACGGGCAACGGGCAGCTCAGGCCCTTGACGTCGAGGGTGGTCGTGGTCATCGGTCGCGGTTCCAGTCAGTGAGCCCGACGGGCCGGGAACGGAATGACCATTGCTATCACTGCGGGGACCGCCGGGGCAAGGGTCTCGGGCCGGACGGCTCACGGGGGCGGGATATCGCGGGCCGCCCGGGCGGCGTGGAACCCGGCCCGGAAGGGCTGCAGGCGCCCCGCCTCGATGGCCGTCC
>JANQGL010000388.1 GCA_028277325.1 Magnetospira sp. | reverse complement strand
CTCGCGGTCGCGCGTCGACCCGCCGGCCGCCACCAGCTTGCGCCGCAGGGCCTCCATCTCGGCCCGCGCCTCGGCGGCCCGGCGTTCGAGGGCGCGCTGTTGGGCCCGCCCTTCCTGCAACGCCTTGTCGGTGCGCTCCAGTTCCTCGAGCTCCTCGCGCGGCGCCTCGGCGTGCCCAAACGGCGCCGCCGCCGCGACCAGGGCGGCGGCGAGCAGCAGGACGGCGCGGCCGGGCGGCGGCCGCCTATTCGGCGGCGGCGGAGCGGTCACCGCGTTCGACGATCAGCGACCGGCCAGTCATCTCGGCCGGCTGCGCGATGTCCATCAGGCGCAGCAGGGTGGGCGCCACGTCGGCCAGCCGGCCGCCCTGCAGGCCCGCCGCCCACTCCGGCGCGTTGATCAGGATCGCCGGCACCGGGTTGAGGGTGTGGGCGGTGTGCGGCTGGCTGCCGTCCTCGGCCAGCATCTGCTCGCAGTTGCCGTGATCGGCCGTCACCAGCAGGGTGCCGCCGGCCTCGATCACCGCCGTTTCCAGTTCGGCGAGGCAGGCGTCCACCGTCTCGGCGGCCTTGATCGCCGCCTTGAGGAAGCCGGTGTGGCCCACCATGTCGCCGTTGGCGAAGTTGACCACGACCAGATCGAAGGTGCCGCCCCCGATCGCCGCGACCAGCCTGCCGGCCACCTCGGGCGCCGACATTTCCGGCTGCAGGTCGTAGGTCGCCACCTTGGGCGACGGCACCAGGATGCGGTCCTCGCCGTCGAACTGCTGCTCCTGGCCGCCGTTGAGGAAGAACGTCACGTGGGCGTACTTCTCGGTTTCGGCGATCCGCAACTGGGTGCGGCCGGCCGCCGCGACCACCTCGCCCAGGATGCCGGACAGTTCCTCGGGCGGGAACATGGTGTCGAGGAAGGCGTTGAGATCCTTGGAATACTCCACCAGGCCCAGTCTGGCCGCGAACTCCACGGTGCGGCCGCGCGCGAACCCGTCGAACGCCGGATCGAGGAGCGCGGTCAGGATCTCGCGCGCCCGGTCGGCCCGGAAGTTGCCCATGATCACGCCGTCGCCGTCCCGCATGCCGGGGTAGCCGTCGACCACCGTCGGCAGCACGAACTCGTCGGTGGTGCCGGCGTCGTAGCTCCGGCGGATCGCGGCCAGCCCGTCCGGCGCCGCTTCGCCGCGCGACTCGACCAGGGCCGCGTAGGCCTTCTCCACCCGGTCCCAGCGCTTGTCGCGGTCCATGGCGTAGTAGCGCCCCGAGACCACGCCGACGCTCAGATCGAGGTCGGCCGTATCGGCGAGGAAGGTCTCCAGGTAGCCAAGCGCGCTCGACGGCGGGGTGTCGCGGCCGTCGAGGAGCGCGTGCACGATCACCGGCACGCCGGCGTCGGAGACGGCGCGGGCGATGGCCGCCATCTGATCCTGATGCGAATGCACCCCGCCCGGCGACATCAGGCCCATCAGATGACAGGCGCCGCCGCTCTCCCGGAGCGCCGCGATCAGTTTGGCGAGCGCCGGATTGGCGGCCAGCGAGCCGTCGGCCGCCGCGGCATCGATGCGCGGCAGGTCCTGCATCACCACCCGGCCGGCGCCCAGGTTCATGTGGCCGACTTCCGAATTGCCCATCTGGCCGTCCGGAAGCCCCACTTCCAGCCCCGAGGCGTTCAAAAGGGCGGTCGGGTAGCCGGCGACCATGCGGTCCCAGGTCGGGGTGTCGGCGAGGGCGATCGCGTTGTTGTCGCGGTCCGCCCGTTCGCCCCAGCCGTCGAGAATACACAGGACGACGGGACGCGGAGTCTGCACGGTCATGGCATGCCTCCTTCCCTTGTCAGTAAAACACTAAATTAGTGTTGTTCTTAGGTTAATACGATTACATTCAATATACGCGGGTTTGCCGCGTCGCGCGACCCCTTCCCGATGAATTTCCGATGGCGCGCCGCGGACGCCCCGGCTCGGGGCCGTCCGCGTTTCGCCGGGGCGCGTTTCTCCCGGGTCAGGGTCCGTCGGTCGATGAAAGTGACTTGCATGTGATTACTTTATAAAATTAAAGAAAATTAATATGAGGCCAGATGCTATTCGCTGGCCTTCTGCTTGAAAATTCTCTTTTGTTTTGCCTTCGCCTAACATATCCTGCTAACGATTTCTCTGACGCCTTGACGTCGGGCAGAATAACAAACCACCAAGCAACAAAAAACAATCTGCCGCCGGTCCCTGGCTGGAAGGCTTCGGATTGCGGGTGAACGGCCGGGAAAACCTGCCGGAACGAGAATTGGTGGGCTTTTAGGGAGGAAGACGATGAAACGCGTTTCCATCCTCGTCGGGATTCTGGGCATCGCCATGTTGGTTCAAGCTCCGACGGGTTCGCTCGCGCAGACCGCCAGGAAGCCGGTGATCTCCGCCAATTACGAGAATGCAGCCTCGGTGTACCGCGTTGCCGTGATGCAGATCTTCAAACGCCACATGATGGCGCTCGAAATCGCGTCGAATGTGGACAGCCCCCTGGACTACAACCTCGTCATACACGCCCGCGCCCTGCGGGAGACCGCGCGCATGCTTGAGGAACTGCCCATTCCGGATCCGTCGGTCAAGGACACCTCGAAGTTCTCGTTGGCCGATCAAACCGATTTCCTGGAACTGGTCCTGAAGGGAATCGATGCCGCGGACGAGGTCTATGTGAGCGCCCGCCTGATCCGGTTCCAGGGGCGTGGCCGGTTCGACGAGGCCCTGGTCGGCATGAAGAAGATCTGCTCCGAATGTCATCGGTCGTTCCGCGATCCCTATCGCAAGCTGCAGGAATGACCGGGCAAAGCCCGGCTGTCCGGTTCCGGCGTCCCATGGACCGGACCGAGCCCGAATCGTTCGGGCTCGCTTGCCCGGATCCTGCGAATGCATCCGTGGGGCGCGAGGCCCTTGAGGGATTCGCGCCTTCGGGCGACGTCGCCGGCCCCGACGAAGCCGGTCAGGGTTCCTCGCCGGTGGCTCCGGCGATCATGATTTCGAGCAGCTGCTGGTTGGCGCGGATGACGGCCGTCGCCCGTTGCCCCTCCACCAGGCGATGGTTGACCAGCATGTCGAGGTTCATCATCACCAGCCAGTCCTGCCCCTCGGCGTCCTCGACCAGGGCGATCCGGCAGGGCATGTAGGCGGCGAAGGTGGGGTTGTTGGCAACGATCTCGGAGGACTCGAAGGCGTCGCAGTACTGGAAGATCGCCATGTAGGGCACCGTGATCCCCTGCTTGGCCAGGTCGTCGGACACGTCCTGCCTCCCGATCATCTTCATGTCGAGCTCGGCGGCCCGGCGGCTCATCGCCTTGATCGCATCCTGGCGATCCACGCCCCACTGCAGCGGGATCCGGGCGACGGTCTGGACCACGTCGTCGATCCGGATGGCGGTCCGGGTGGTCGGGGCCATGACCGTCTGCAGTTCGATCTCCGGCAACTCCGCATAGCGCGGGGCGGTCGGGGTATCGAGCGATGAGACGAAGGCGACAAGGTCGGCGATCTGGGAGTCGCTCAGCGGATCGAACGTGGGGTCCTCCGGGTCGTCGTCGTGTACCCGCTCGCGGGCCTGGAAGCCCTTGATGCTGTACACCAGATAGGCGGTGTGCTGGCCGGCCAGGGGCGGCACGCCCTTGCGCGGCGTGCCGTAGCCGTCGCGCTGGTGGCATCCGCGCCGGCACTCCCCCATGAACAGCGTCTCGCCGGCCTCGGCATCGCCGGACGCCGCCGGGATGACGAAGCGGGGATCGTTCCTGAGGTCGATCTCGGACAGGTAGGCGGCCACGTCGTGGATGTCCTGCTCGGTGAGGCTGTTGAGCCCGGAGGCCATGACCATCGCCTCGCTGTCGCGCTTGCCGCTGATGAAATCATTGAGAATCTCGATCAGATAGTCCTTGGGCAGGCCGGCGATGCGCGGCGAGTTGGGACCCGGCGCGCCCTGCCCGAAGGTCCCGTGACAGAGGGCGCAGCGTTTGTTGATCAGGCGGCCGTTGAGGAGGTCGACGGCCGACGCTTCGAACGGCAGCCAGAGGACGCACAGGGCGGCAACAAGGAGACGCATGGCGGGTTCCCTTTGCTGTGAGGCGGTGGAGTCGGGAGCCGGAAACGATGCCGCCCGGACGGCGGCGGGACGCGGGTCGGCTGTCGTGCGGTGTCGCACGGTTCGGGTCTTCCAGCATTCCCGGCGGCCTTGCAGGTAGACGGTCATCGCGCGTCAAGACACCGTCCAGTCCGCATTGGGATACCAGCATCGGGCGGCCCTGTCAGATTAGAAAAACCAAATACAGAAAAAACGAATATAAACGAATATTAGCATGAAACGGATTGCAATTTCCTTATCGAAATCGCAGAATAGGGCAAACGCTCGGATACAACAAACGGCGAGCGCCTGTTCAAGGGAGGCATCCGGCTCAAGTTGGACCAGAGACAGTGGGCTGCTGGCGTGCAGAGTCCAATGGCGCGCGATCGGCGGCGTCCTGTCGCGACCTCCGGCAGAGCCGCCGATCGTTTGAGATTCCGGGTTTGAGACCGTCGGGAGTGTTTACGGAGAGCGCGCCATGCGACGTTCCGGTTTGATGGAGGCCCTGGCCGCCATCGCGAGCGCCATTGCGCTTCTGGCGGACGTCACCGCCGCGAGTGCCGGCGACGCCCGGATCGGCAGGGCCTCGGCGCCCTTGTGCGCCGGTTGCCACGGTCAGCAGGGGGAGGGCAGGGTGCTGGGGCCGGACGTCGTCCCGTCCATCTCTTGCCAGCACGAGATCTATCTCGTCCGGTCCATGCGTTCCTACAAGACCGGGGAACGCAAGGACAAGGTCATGAACGAGATCTTCTCGCGCCTGAGCGACGAGGACATCGACAACCTCGCGGCCTATTACGCCGAATTGAAACGGTGTTTCTAGTGCGGCGATCCAAGCGGAAGATTCGGGCGAAGGCCGGCATTCGTTTGGTGAATCGCTGTACGAACACATGCTTGGCTAGTGGTCTGACCGTGACGCCTGGTTCCCAAGCGTTACGTGAATCGGACCGCCAGATCAATCGCTTGGTGGATCGACCGACCAAACGCTCGGGTGCCAAGCGTTTGATCCGATCCACTATCGGCGACCGGGGAGCCGGGGAGAACCGGATGCGCCGATTGGCTCTGCTCTCAGTCCTGGTCCTGGCTTTCCTGGCGCCGCCGGCGCCGCAACCGCGCGCCGAGCCGTCCTCGGGCCGGCCGGTCGCCGACGGCTCCGCGACCCGGGATCCGGCGCCGTTCGAGGTCGTTCCGCGCCAGGACTCGCTGTTGTTCTACCCGTGCAGCCAATGTCACGAATTCATGCCCGGGCATCCTCTGCTGGTGGCGTCCACCCGCCCCCCGCCCCCCCATCCCGAGCGCCTGAACCACGGCGGCGACCGCCTCTGGTGCCGGACCTGCCATTCCCTGGACGACACCGATCACCTGTACACGCTGCGGGGACAGCCGGTGTCGTTCGACGAGGTCTATCGGGTCTGCGGGCAGTGCCATTCCCATCGCGAGCGGGACTGGCTGTTCGGCGGCCACGGCAAGCGCCTGGGCAACTGGCGGGGGGAACGCAGGCTGTACCTGTGCACCAATTGCCACGATCCCCACGATCCGACCATCAAGCCCCGGAAGGCGCGCCCGCCGCCGCCCCTCCGGGCCGGCCTCGAGCCGATCGCCACGGTCCCGAAGGGTCCGACCATGATCTGGGACGAGAGGGTCTCGCCATGACAAAGCAACGCAAGTCTCCGGGCGACTCCTGCCAGGCCGGCGCATCCCGTCGGGATGTCATCAAGGGCCTGGGGACCGTCGGCGCGGCAACCGTCGTCGGCGCCGGCGTCGCCTGGGCCGCCCCCGCCTGGGACGGCGCGGTTCTCGACGACGCCCTGGGAGACTTCCTTCAGGATCACTACCGGCGCATGACCCCGGAGGAGATCGCCGGCGCCCTGGCCCGCATCGAGCGGCGCGCCAAGCGCACCTACGGGGTCGACATCACCTGCGAGGACACGCCGCCGCTGGACGGCGTCGTTTTCGGGTATGCGCTGAACCTTTCCAAGTGCCGCGGCTACCGCGAATGCGTCGAAGGCTGCATCCGCGAGAACAACCAGGGCCGGGATTCCCAGGTCCAGTACATCCGGGTGCTCGAGATCGACAAGGGCACCATGAACCTGGAAGGGTCCGACCACTACTACGACCCGGAGACCGTGCCGCAGCCGGGCAAGGTCTATATGCCCGTCCAGTGCCAGCAGTGCGACGATCCGCCCTGCGTCAAGGCCTGCCCCATCGAGGCGACCTGGATGGAGCCCGACGGGATCGTGGTCATCGACTACAACTGGTGCATCGGCTGCCGCTACTGCATGGCGGCCTGCCCCTATTGGGCGCGCCACTTCAATTGGAACGACCCGCAGATCCCGGCGGCGGAGGTCAATCCGAGCACCAACTACCTGGGCAACCGCCCGCGCATGCGCGGGGTCACCGAGAAGTGTCACTTCTGCACCCAGCGTACGCGCAAGGGGCGCCAGCCGGCCTGCCAGGAGGCCTGCCCGACAGGGGCGAGGATCTTCGGCAACCTGCTCGATCCCGCCAGCGAAATCCGCTACGTGCTTGAGAACAAGACGGTGTTCCGCCTGAAAGAGGAATTGGGCACCGAGCCGAAGTTCTGGTATTTCACCGACGTCTGAGGCCGGCCGATGCCCTTCCTCAACTTCCTCTGGGACGCACTCAAGGAGATGGCCTCCGGCAGCCGGTTGTACTGGGGCTGGGTCGGCGGACTCTTGGCGCTGATCGGGATCGGCGTCTGGAACTACCTGCACCAGCTCGGCACCGGCCTTGTGATCACCGGCATGAGCGATCAGGTTTCCTGGGGCCTGTACATCTCCAACTTCACGTTCCTGGTGGGCATCGCCGCCTCGGCGGTCCTCCTGGTCATTCCCGCCTATATCTTCAACCGGCCCGACATCAAGGACGTGGTCCTGCTGGGCGAGGGCATCGCGGTGGCGGCGGTGGCCATGGCGATGATGTTCGTGGTCGCCGATCTGGGCCGCCCCGACCGGGCGTGGCACGCCCTGCCGTTCCTGGGGGTGTTCAACTGGCCGCTGTCTCTTCTCGCCTGGGACATGCTGGTCCTGAGCGGCTACTTCGCGCTCAACGTCGGCATTCCCCTCTACATGCTGTACTGCTACTACGTCGGCCGGGAGCCGAATCACAAGTACTACTTCCCGGTGATCGTCCTGGCCATCGTCTGGGCGATCTCGATCCACACGGTGACCGCGTTCCTTCTGTCGGCCAACCCGGCCCGGCCGTTCTGGCACACCGCCCTGCTGGGGCCCCGCTTCATCGCCTCCGCCTTCGCCTCGGGCCCGGCCTTGATCATCCTCGTGTTCCAGGTCATCCGCCGGGTGACCGACTACCCGGTCCATCAGGAGGTCATCCGCACCCTGGCCTGGATCATGGCGGTGGCCATGCAGATCAACCTGTTCTTCGTGATCGCCGAACTGTTCACCGACTTCTACAACGAGGGCACCCACGCGGCGTCGATCCGCTACCTGTTCCTCGGCCTGCACGGCTTCGATTCCCTCAGGCCGTGGATCTGGACGGCGCTGGCCCTCAACCTCGTGGCGGTGGTCATCCTCACCATCCACCCGCTGCGCAACCGCATGCCCTGGCTCAACCTGGCCTGCGTCGCCGCCTTCGCCGGCATCTGGATCGAGAAGGGCATGGGACTGGTCCTGCCCGGGTTCATCCCGACGCCGCTGGGCGAGATCTTCGAGTACGTGCCGACCGCCCACGAGGTCGCCATCTCGGCCGGCATCTGGGCCACCGGGGTTCTCGTCTTCACGCTCCTGGCCAAGGGCGCCATCCCCATCAAGCTGGGGACGCGCCGCTACGGACAGCCCCGGGGCGGCGCTGTCAAGCGCTCCTGATCGCCCGGGGCAGGGCAATCGGGTGAACGTGGGGGGTGACAACGTGTCGAAAGTCTGAATCTATCCGTGTCCACCTTACATCAGCCGGTCAATTGATTGACCGGCTATG
>JANQGL010000180.1 GCA_028277325.1 Magnetospira sp. | reverse complement strand
GTCGCCGTAATAGATGATCGGCGTGCCCGGCATGGACATCAGGAGACTGTTGAGGAGCTCGATCTTGCGCCGGTCGTTGTCGAGCAGCGGCGCCAGGCGGCGGCGGATGCCCAGGTTGATGCGGGCCCGCTTGTCGGCCGCGTAGTAGTGCCAGAGATAGTCGCGCTCGCGATCGGAGACCATCTCCAGGGTCAGTTCGTCGTGATTGCGCAGGAACACCGCCCACTGGCAGGTGTCCGGGATGTCCGGGGTCTGGCGCATGATGTCGGTGATCGGGTGGCGGTCCTCCTGCGCCAGGGCCATGTACATGCGCGGCATCAGCGGGAAATGGAACGCCATGTGGCATTCGTCGCCGTCGCCGAAATAGGGGCGCACGTCCTCCGGCCACTGGTTGGCCTCGCCGAGGACCATCTTGTCGTCGAAATGCGCGTCCAGCCAGGCCCGCAGCCGTTTCAGCACCGCGTGGGTCTCGGGCAGGTTCTCGTTGTTGGTGCCCTCGCGCTCGCAGAGATAGGGAATGGCGTCGAGGCGCAGTCCGTCCACCCCGCAGTTCAGCCAGTACTTCATGACCCGCGTCACCTCGTCGAACACCCGCGGATTCTCGAAGTTCAGGTCCGGCTGATGGTGAAAGAAGCGGTGCCAGTAATAGGCCTTGGCGACCGGATCCCAGGACCAGTTGGACGGCTCGGTATCGCAGAAGATGATCCGCGTGTCGGCGTATTTGTGGTCGTCGTTGCTCCACACGTAAAAGTTACGGACCGCCGAGCCGGGCGGCGCCTGGCGGGCCCGCTGGAACCAGGGATGCTGGTCCGAGGTATGGTTGATCACCAATTCGGTGATGACCCGCAGGTTCCGCTTGTGGGCCTCGCGCACGAACTGCTTGAAGTCGCGCATGCTGCCGTAGGACGGATTGATCTCGCGGTAGTCCGAGATGTCGTAGCCGTCGTCGCGCAGCGGCGAGGGATAGAACGGCAGGAGCCAAAGCGTATTGATTCCCAGGTCCGACAGGTAGTCCAGCTTGCGGGTCAGGCCCTGGAAGTCGCCGATGCCGTCGCCGTTGGAATCGAAGAACGCCTTGACGTGCAACTGATAGACAATGGCGTCCTTGTACCACAGGGGATCGTTGGCGAGCATGGGGGGACGGTCTCCGATCGCAGCGCAGGCCCAGTAAAACACCCCTTGCGGACAGTTCCAACCCCGAATGCCACATCATTCAACTGTGAATGAAAATTAAACTGCTCTTTTTTTCGCGTCCTGTTCCCGGTTGCGGCGGGGCGGCGCCGTGGCGATGGGGTCCGAGGCGACATCGGGAGAGTCCGCGCCGGGGTTTCCGACGCCGCACGACCCGGGTTTTCGGAAAGCGCTCCGGCGGCACGACGCCGGAAATTCGATTCCCGGCGTACGGTCCGCAGGCATGGGGTTGGTCGCGACCGGGTCGCCGTGTCCGGCCGCGAATCGAAAACGGGGCGACCGTCCGATCGCCCCGCCCGAATGACCTTTCCGGCCGGTTCGGATCACGCCGCCATGCGGCGCCGCATCCAAGCCACCCCGGCCAGACCCAGCGGGAACATCGCCGCGGCGGCCGGCAGCGGCACTTGGCTCGTGGGATTGCCGGCATGGTAGACGTCGTAGGTGATCGTGATGTCGACGGTCTCGTCGCCCGTGACAAAGTCGTCGACCACGCTCAGGAGGCTGAACGTCATCCCCAGCACCGGCTGGCCGCTGCCGTTGAGGTTGAGCGGCACCGACAGGGCATCGATGTCCACCGTTCCCGTGATGGGTTCGGAGGCCGAACTGAACGGCTGGGAGGTGAGGAAAACCGGTCCGTTGATCGTCGCGAACTGAACCATTCCGCCGGCCGCCCCGTTGAAATCGATCTCGTAATCGAACGAGAGACCGCTCAGGACGCCGCCCGTGCCGTGCCAGTTGGCGTCGAACGTATGCGTGTAGGTCACCTGTTGAAAGATCACGCCCGGCACCGGGGCCGCATCGAACGCGACCGATCCGCTTTCCGTCGTAGGCTCCACATAGTCCGCGAGGGCCGTATGGCCGATCAGGCTCACCGCGAGGACGGCGCCGAGTGCCAATTTCTTCATCATCATTCCGCTCCGTTTTCTTCGCCTGCCGGACGCAACGTCACTGTTCCCGACGACCGGCGGTCATGTTCCGTCTTCTTGGTCGGCGAATACCAACTTCCCAATGGCCCTCAGTGTATGATCGGGGGCGGAAGAAGCAAAGCATCCAGAAGGTGGAGTCCACCTTTTGGTGGAGTGGTCGGCCGGCACAATGCGCCTGCGCTGCGCCTTGCCTAACCCGGATGAGGTGCAAAACGCCGCTCAGACGTACTCGACTTTCAGAATTTCGTAACTTTTCGTGCCGCCTGGCGAGGTCACTTCCACCGAATCCCCCAGTTTCTTTCCGATCAGGGCGCGCGACAGCGGCGAGGTGATGGACAGTCGTCCGCGCTCGATGTCGGCCTCGTGGGCGCCGACGATCTGATAGGTGCGCTCCTCCTCGGTGTCCTCGTCGACCAGGTCGATGGTGGCGCCGAATCGCACCACGTCGCCCGACAGCGTGCTGGGATCGATCACGTCGGCGCGGCTGATGATGTCCTCCAGTTCGGCGATCCGACCCTCGATGAAGCTCTGGCGCTCGCGGGCCGCGTGGTATTCGGCGTTTTCCGACAGGTCGCCATGCTCGCGCGCCTCGGCGATCGCCTTGATGACCTCGGGTCGGGCGGTCGATTTGAGCTGCTTCAGCTCGCTCTCCAGCTCGTCCAGCCCACCCTTCGTCATCGGAATTCTTTCCACGGTAACGCCTCCCCTCGGACATGCCTGGTCGCAGTGCAAAAGCCGATCCGCCCGCACCCGGCCATCCAATGGCGCGACGACGTAGGACGGTCTTTCAGCTAAAACTGTCGGTCAAAGTAGGCTTGAAGCGGCGCCACTTCAAGGGGCGCCCGGCGCATCGCCGCGATCCCGTCCACCGCCGCGCGGGCCCCGGCGACGGTGGTGAAATGGGGCACCGTGGCGACCAGGGCGGAGCGCCGGATCGAGAAGCTGTCCTTGATCGCCTCGGCGCCCTCGGTGGTGTTGATCACCATCTGCACCTCGCCGCTCTTGATCGCGTCGACGCAATGCGGACGGCCCTCCTGCACCTTGTTGATCGCCCGCACCTCCAGGCCCTGCCGGGCCAGCAGGGCGGCGGTGCCGTGGGTGGCCATGAGGTCGAACCCCAATTCCGCCAGAACGCGCGCCAGCTCGACCGCCGCCGCCTTGTCCTTGTCGCGCACCGAAATGAACACGGTGCCCGACTGCGGCAGCACCGAGGCGGCGCCCAGCTGCGCCTTGGCGAAGGCATGCGCGAAATCGGAATCGATGCCCATCACCTCGCCGGTCGACTTCATCTCCGGGCCGAGGATGATGTCGACCCC
>JANQGL010000129.1 GCA_028277325.1 Magnetospira sp. | reverse complement strand
GGGTGGCCTCGGCGGCCGCGTCGGCGGCCTGAAGCTGCACCTCCACGTTGACCGCGGCGATCATCCTCCGACCGTCGAGCAACGGCACCACCACCGGCGCCACGTCCACGTAGCGCGGCGGTTCGACGGGCTCCTCGGGGTCCGCCCCGGTCTGCTCGACCTCGCCGCCGAGGATCATCGCCAGGACGTCGTACCCCATCCAGGTCATCACGGCGACCGTGCCGCCGGCGAGCAGGATCAGGACCGCCACCGCAACGCCGAGTTTCTTCATTTGCCGTCGGCCCCCTGCCCCGCGTCCCGGAAATGGTTCCAGCCGCGATCGCCAATATCCACCAAGCGCCCGCGGGAATCAACGACCCGCACCCCCGACGCAACCTCCATGGCGCCGATTCGGGTTGCCGCCACGCCGGCCGCCTCGGCCGCCTCGCGGACCCGGTCCCGCGCCGCCGGCGGCGCGGTGAACAGGAGTTCGTAATCGTCGCCGCCGCCCAGCGGCGCGGCGACCAGGGACGGATCGCCGTCCAATGCGCGCCGCGTCGCGGTCGACAGCGGAAGCGCCGCCGAGTCCACCCGCGCCCCGAGGCCCGACGCCGCGCAGACATGCCCGAGGTCGGCCAGCAAGCCGTCCGAAACGTCGAGCGCCCCGCCGGCCAGCCCGACCAGGCGCCGGCCGAGCGCCAGCCGGGGGCGCGGCCGCCGATAGCGATCCAGCAGGTACGCCCGGTCGGCCTCCGGCAACCCCGCCAATCCGCCCAGTGCCGCCCTGAGGCCGAGCGCGGCGTCGCCGAGGGTGCCGCTGACCCACAGGTCGTCGCCCGCCGCCGCCGCGTCGCGGCGCAGCGCCTGCCCGGCGGCCAGCCGACCGAAGGCGGTCACCGTCACGGTCAGCGGCCCCGGCGTCACCACCGTGTCGCCGCCCAGCAGGGTCCCCCCAAAGGTCGCCTGGTCCTCGGCCAGGGCGGCCGCGAAGGCAGTCAGCCAGGCGTCTTCGACCCGGGCCGGCAACGCGGTCGCCAGCGTGTAGCCGACCGGCGCCGCCCCCATTGCCGCCAGGTCGGACAGATTGACCCGCAAGGCCTTGCGGGCCACGTCATCCGGCGGATCGGCCTCGAGAAAATGCACGCCCGCCACCACCGCGTCGGTGGTGATCACCAGCTGCGTGCCGGGTTCGGGATCGAGCAGCGCCGCGTCGTCGCGCAGGCCGAGCGCTCCGGGCGCCGTGGCCAGCGGCGCGAAGTGGGTGGCGATCAGATCGAATTCGTCACGCCCCGTCACCGCCGCCGTCGCCTCCCTGGTATGGTGGATTCGAAGTTCGCGATAGTATTCGGAGTCGGCTCCATGGCGAACTTCGAATCCGAAACCACACTAGAATCAAAAGGTTACCTAGTGTCCTCATCGAATCCGAAGTTCGAATTCGCCCGCCCCATAACACAACGAGCTTCGGATTCGGGACACTAGGCCATCTCGTCGGGCCTGAGGACCCGCGCCAGGCGGTCGAGCACCCCGTTGACCAGCCCCGGCTCGTTGCTCAGGAAGAAATCGCCGGCCAGGCCCACGTATTCGTCGATCACCACCCGCACCGGCACGTCGCGGCACGCCAGCAGTTCGAAGGCGCCGGCCCGCAGGGTGGCGCGCAGCACCGCCTCCAGGCGCGCCACCGTCCATCCCTTCCGCAGCGCGCCGTCGACCATCGCGTCCAGTTCGTCCCGCCGCACCGTCGCGCCGCGCACCAGCAGGCCGAAAAAGTCGCCGTCCGGAGGCGGCAGCGACACCCCGTCGCCGTCGCTCAGGTCGATCCCGGTCCACCGCCGGCGAACGAACTCGGACAGCACGGAGTCCGGCGCCGCGCCCGTCATTTCGATTTCGTAAAGAGCCTGCACGGCGGCCAGCCGGGCCGCACTGCGGGGGCCGGCGGCACTCTCGCCGCGCGCGGGGTCACCGGATTTCGCCATGGTCAGCCGAGCTTGAAGTTCTGCTTGATCTCGATCATCCGGAGACAGGCGCGCGCCGCCCGCCCCCCGAAGTCCTTGCCCGACGCATCCGCCCGGACCTGCGCCTGCGCGCGGTTCTCCACGGTGAGGATCCCGCAACCGTGGGCCAGGGAATATTTCAGGGTCAAATCCATCATGCCGTCGATGGCGCACCGGCACACGTGATCGTAATGGTCCGTCTCGCCGCGGACCACGCAGCCGAGGGTCACGAATCCGGCGAAGTAGCCGTACGGCGCACCCACCTCCATGCTGCGCACGGCCAGTCGCACCACGCCGGGAATCTCCATCGCCCCGGGCACGACGATATGGTGATGGGCCCAGCCCTCGGCGTCCAGGGCGGCGGCGGCCCCCCGATACAACTCCTGGCCGATCTCCTCGTAGAAGCGGCCCTCGACAATCAGTACGCGACCGCGCGCGGAGGTCATTCAGGAATTCCTTCAATCGGGATCGGCTTCTGATCGACCACCCGAAGACCGTAGCCTTCGAGCCCGATGATATTTCGCTGGGTGTTGGATAACAACACCATATCGCGCACGCCGAGGTCGAGAAGAATTTGCGCCCCGACCCCGTAATCGCGCAGTTCGGGCGACGGCGGCGCCTCGCCCGACAGGCGCGCCCGCACGCGGTCCGACAGGCTGGACGCCTGCGGCTCGCGGATCAGCACCACCACCCCGCGGCCGGCCGCACCGATGGTCCGCATCGCCTGATGCAGTTCGGCCGCCTTGCCGGCCCGGTGATCGCCCAGGATGTCGTCCAGCACGTTGATCGAATGCATCCGCACCAGGACCGGCCCGTCGGCCGACAGATCGCCCTTCACCAGCGCGATGTGTTCCGCGTAGGCGGCCTGATTCACGTAAATGTGAAGCCTGAAGTCGCCGCCGTAAATGCTTTCCAGACCGCATTCCATGGTCTTCTCGACGATGCGGTCGTGGCGCAGCCGGTAGGCGATCAGGTCGGCGATGGTGCCGATCTTGAGGCCATGCCGCTGCGCGAACGCGACCAGGTCCGGCATCCGCGCCATGGTCCCGTCGTCGTTCATGATCTCGCAGATCACCCCGGACGGGTTGAGCCCGGCGAGACGCGACACGTCGACCGCCGCCTCGGTATGCCCGGTGCGCACCAGGACCCCGCCGTCGCGCGCGGTCAGCGGAAAGATGTGGCCGGGGGTGGCGATGTCGGCCGCCCCCTTGCCGGAATCGATGGCCACCGCGATGGTGCGCGCGCGGTCGGAGGCGGAAATCCCGGTGGTGACCCCCTCGCGCGCCTCGATCGACACCGTGAACGCGGTCTGATGGCGCGACACGTTGGACTGCGCCATCGGGGTCAGGCCCAGGTCCTCGACCCGCTTGCCGGTCAGGGCGAGGCAGATCAGGCCGCGCCCGTGCTTGGCCATGAAGTTGACCGCGTCCGGGGTCGCCATCTGGGCCGGAACGACCAGGTCGCCTTCGTTCTCGCGCTCCTCGTCGTCGACCAGGATGAACATCCGGCCGTTGCGGGCGTCCTCGATGATCTCCTCGATCGACGACAGGTACGGCTGGTATTCGGCGCTCATCGGCACTCCAGGAGGCGGGCCACGTAGCGCGCCAGCATGTCGATTTCGAGGTTGACCGGATCGCCCGGTTCGAGGCCGCCCAGCGTCGTGTGGTCGCGGGTATGCGGAATGATGTTGACCCCGAACCGGCGGCCGTCCACCTCGTTGACGGTCAGCGACACCCCGTCCACCGCCACCGAGCCCTTCGGCGCGATGTAGCCCTTGAGGTCCTCCGGCACCTCGAACACCAGGCGCAGCGACTCGCCCTCCGGGGCCACCGACACCAGGGTCCCCAGCCCGTCCACGTGACCGGACACGATGTGACCGCCCAGCTCGTCGCCCACCTTGAGGGCACGCTCCAGGTTGACCCGGGTGCCGACCGTCCAGTGGCGCATGGTGGTCTTGTCCAGGCTCTCCTGCGACGCCGAGACGCGGAACCAGTCGCCGCCGGTCGCGATCACCGTCATGCAGCCGCCGTTGCAGGCGATCGAGGCGCCGATCCCGATCCGCGCGGTGTCGTAGGCGGTCCGGAAGGTGAAACGGGTGTCCCCGTCCCCGGGCTCGATGGCGACCACGCGGCCCAGATCGGTCACGATGCCGGTAAACATGGGTCAGTCCGAAATCCGATAACATTCAAAAAGGTCGGTCCCCGCCGCGCGGCGCCCGGAGGCAACGAAATAAGGCGTCGCGGCCAGTTTGTCCACTCCCATCCCGGACACCGCCGGGACGCCGTCGCCGCCGATCAGGCGCGGCGCCCGGAACCAGGCCAGCCGATCCGCCCAACCGCCGGCCACGAGGGCGGCCGCCACCTGGCCGCCGCCCTCGACCAGCAGCCGGGTCAGGCCGCGCGCCGCCAGCTCGCGGAGCGCCGCGCCCAGCTCCACCCGCCCGTCCTCCCCGGCCGGCAGGCCGATCACCTCGACCCCCGTCCCGGACAGCGCCGCGCGGCGCCCGGGCGGCGCGTCGTCGCGCGCCAGCACCCAGGTGGGAACCTGGCGCGCGGTACGCGCCAGGCGGCCGTCGGCGGGCAGCCGCAGCCGGCTGTCCAGAACGAGGCGGGCCGGCGACGTCCCGGCCAGCCCGGGCAGCCGGCAGGTGAGCTCCGGATCGTCGGCCAGCGCGGTGCCGATGCCGACCAGGATGGCGTCGTGGCGGACCCGCAGCAGATGCCCCCAGGCGCGCGCCGCGTCGCCGGTGATCCACCGGCTGTCGCCGCTCCGGGTGGCGATGCGGCCGTCCAGGCTGGTCGCCGCCTTGACCGTCACCAGCGGCCGCCCGGCGGTGAATCGCATCAGGAACCCGGCGTTCAGGTCGGCCGCCGCCTCGGCCGCCACGCCCTCGGTCACCGCGATTCCGGCGCCCCGGAGGGTGGCGATCCCCTGTCCGGCGGTGCGCGGATCGGGATCGCGCAACGCCACCACCACCCGCGCCACCCCGGCCGCGACCAGGGCCCGCGAACAGGGCGGCGTCCGGCCGAAATGGTCGCAGGGTTCCAGCGTCACGTAGGCGGTGGCGCCGCGCGCCGCCGCGCCGGCCCGCCGCAGGGCCTCGGTCTCGGCATGCGGCCGCCCGCCCGGCTGCGTCCAGGCGAGCCCGGCGACGCGGCCCGGCGGATCGACGATCCCGCAGGCCACGGGCGGATTGGGCCATGCGTT
>JANQGL010000115.1 GCA_028277325.1 Magnetospira sp. | reverse complement strand
CAGCAGGCTCGCCGCGAACAGGGTGGGAGTCAGCACGAAGGGGAACCGGATCGGCAGCGCCCCGCTGGCGATCCGGTCCCCCTTCGTGCTGACTCCCACCCTGTTCGCGGCGAGCCTGCTGCTGAGCCTGCTGGTGGACGTGCGCCTGACCGCGGTGCTTCTGCTCTATGGGTTCGTCACCTCCTGGTATTCGGTGCACCTGAAGACCCTGCCGCTGGTCGACGTGTTCGCGTTGGCGGGGTTGTACTCGGTCCGGATCCTGGGCGGCGGGGTGGCGACCGGCATCCTGCCGTCGACCTGGCTGCTCAGCTTCTCCGGGCTGCTGTTCCTGTCGCTCGCCTTCCTGAAGCGCTATACCGAGACGGCGGGGGCGGAACAGGGGCAGTCGATGGGACGGCGCGGCTACATTCCCGGCGAGTCGGCGGTGCACATGCAGATGGGCCTGGCGAGCGGCTTCACCGCCGCGGTGGTGTTCGCGATCTGGCTGGATTCGGCGGCCTTCCACGCCACCTATTCCAACCAGCTGTTCCTGTGGATGGTGACGCCGCTGGTCCTGCTGTGGCAGTGCCGCCTGTGGCTGGCCGCCTTCCGCGGCAAGATGCACGACGACCCGATCATCTACACCGCGAAGGACCGCATCTCCTGGTACATCTTCGCCGTCGCCGGGCTGTTCTATGGTCTGGGGCTCACCACATAGCGCGGTTTCCTGTCTCAGGGATTCGGCGCCGACGCCGGTTGGCGGCCGTTCAGGGAGGGATTGCCCATACTGCCAGGGCCCCCGTTTCATGCTATACGTTCGTCGCCCGCGATGGGGCGCAGGGCCTTGGATCGAGACCGCAATGCCGGACGCGAGTGGATGACCATGGATCGACCAACGGAACGGCCCCGGTCGGCGGCCGACGTCGCCCGGGCGGCGCGGGCCATCTATCCGACCGGCAGTTGGACGCGCCGCCAGATGATGTACGCCCGACCCTATATCTGTCCGTTCGAAACCCTGATCGAAAAGGTCCCGGACGGCGCTTCGGTCCTCGACGTGGGATGCGGCGACGGGCTGTTCCTCAACCTGCTCTGTTACTACGGCCTGGTATCGGGCGGAGCGGGGTTCGACACCAACGCGGCGGCGATCGCCAACGCCGAACATGCGCGTTCGGCGCTCGCGGGGGGGCAAAACCTGTCGTTCACGCGGTGGTCTGTCGGTCAGCCCTGGCCAGACGAGACATACGGCGTCGTGTCGATGATCGACGTGCTGCACCACATTCCCGTCGCCGGCAAGAAACCGGCGATCGAGGCGGCGGCGGCGCGCGTCGGGCCGGGCGGGGTGCTCCTGTTCAAGGACATCGGCCCCACACCCCGTTGGCGTGCTTTCGCCAACTCGCTGCACGATTTCGTGCTGACCCAAGAAAGGGTCACCTATACGCCGATCGACACGATCGTCCGATGGGCGGAGGCTTGCGGCCTGTCCCTCAAGGACAGGACGACGATCAACCGCCTGTGGTACGGGCACGAACTGTTGGTATTCACGCGTTGACGGCGGCGGCGTCGGACGGGGGATAAGCGATGCACTGGATGGCCCTGTTGTTCGCCGTGGTGGCGAATGCCGTTTCCAACATAGCGTTCAAGAAAGGGGTGACGGAACTGCCGACGGACCAAGGGGCGTTGGGGTTCCTGAAGCTCTTCCTGGAGCCCTGGATCTGGGTCGGCGGAGTCATGGCGGTGGTCCTGCTCGGCTGTTACCTCTACGCCCTCAGGGGCATCGACCTCAGCATCGCCTATCCGGCGGTGACGGGATTGGCCATGCTGGGGATCGCGCTGGGGGGCATGCTGTTCCTCGACGAGGCGATGAGCCTGAGCAAGGGCATCGCCATGGCGCTGATCGTCGCCGGTGTCGTTTTGCTCAAGCAAACGTCCTGACGGCCGCTGTCAAGACGACGGCATCGATCGGGCGCGCCAATGCCGCGTTCGGGCGGGGGCGCGGACGGCCGGGTTGATCGGCAATCGTTCGGCTGCACGGCGGACCGCCGATCCGCCGGGCCCTTGAGAGGCGCGCATGCCGTTCCCGGTTTCTCCGCGCAGCCGCGTCTGCGACCATCGCGGCCGAGTTTGGGGGGCTTTCCGGGGAATGCCGGTTGGATTGGTTTCCCGATCCAGTTGAACGAATTGGTCGGCGCCGCATTGTTGCGCCCTGTCCTGGCGCGGACCTTCCTGCCTTCAGGCATTCGTGCCGTTTGTGTTTTACGTTGCTGCTGACCAGTCCTGCTGCGTCACAAATTAACGTAATATTCACGTTGAGGGTCGAAGGATGAGGATTCACTTTTGACGAGGGGAGCTGTCAATGGATCTTCAGTGGCGC
>JANQGL010000020.1 GCA_028277325.1 Magnetospira sp. | reverse complement strand
CAGCCTGCACCACGCGGCTGTTTTCCCGGGCGGCCCGGGCTCCGGTGACGGCGCCGCCGGATTTGGCCGATCGGGTGGAGGGGCTGCTGGCCAAGCGCTGCCTGGACCTGGTCGGGCTGGCGCTTGGCCAGCAGCCCCTCCACCCGATCGGCCAAATCCGGCGGCGCCGTCACCGGAGCCCGGGCCGCCCGGGAAAACAGCCGCTTGGCGCAGGCTGTATTTACCACACTGCGCCGCGCGCTCAACCAGATTCCCCGCCCGGGAAGGCGGTTTTCCACGTCCGGCACCACCGTTGCGTCGGGTCCGATCACGAAACGCAGCAGGCGGTCCGTGGTCTCGACCCGGCCGGTCGCGGCACAGCGTCGGCGCGGCCCGTCGTCGTCGGCCGCCGCCACCGGATCAGTCCTCCGCCGCGTCGCCGCCGCCGTCCTCGTCCTCGAACCAGTGGGCGCGTGCCGCCATGATCACCGCGTCGGCCTCGCCGGCCGACAGCGGCGACGGCAGCAGCAGGCTGCGCAGCGCCGCGTCATCCAGTTCGAGCAGGCTTTCGAGGGACTCCGCCGGCGTGTCCGGCAACACCATGTAGCGCAATTCGTCGCCCGACAGGTCGGCCAGGTCGTCCAGCGTCTTGACGCCGTATTCGCCGATCTGGGCCAGCATGGGAGCGGTCAGGCCGTCGACCGCCGCCACCTCGTCGGTGACCCCCAGCTCGCGGCGCCGCGACGTCGCCTCCTCCTCCATGCGGGTGATGTACTCGGCGGCGCGGCTGCGCAGCTCGTCGGCGATGTCCTCGTCGAAGCCCTCGATCCCGGCCAGTTCCTCGACCGGCACGAAGGCCACGTCGTCGACCGACGTGAATCCCTCGGTCACCAGCAGGTGGGCGATCACGTCGTCGACGTCCAGGGCGTCGATGAACAACTGCGAGCGGGTCCGGAACTCCTCCTGGCGGCGCTGCGATTCCTCTTCCTCGGTCAGGATGTCGATCTCCCAGCCGGTGAGCTGCGAGGCCAGGCGCACGTTCTGGCCGCGCCGCCCGATGGCCAGCGACAGCTGGTCGTCGGGGACCACCACCTCGATCCGGTTGGCCTCCTCGTCGAGCACCACCTTGGCCACCTCGGCCGGGGCCAGGGCGTTGACGATGAAGGTCGCGGGGTCCGACGACCACTGGATGATGTCGATCTTCTCGCCCTGCAGCTCGCCGACCACCGCCTGGACGCGCGAGCCGCGCATGCCGACGCAGGCGCCCACCGGGTCGATCCCGGAATCGTTGGACTGCACGGCGATCTTGGCGCGCGACCCGGGATCGCGGGCGACCGCCTTCACCTCGATGATGCCGTCGTAGATTTCCGGGACCTCCTGGGCGAACAGGCGGGTCATGAAAACCGGATGGGCGCGCGACAGGAAGATCTGCGGGCCGCGCGGCTCCTCGCGCACGTCCATGATGTAGGCGCGCACCCGGTCGCCGGTGTTGAAGTGCTCGCGCGGAATGCCCTCGTCGCGCCGCAGCAGGGCCTCGGCGCGCCCCAGGTCGACCACCACGTTGCCGAACTCGACCCGCTTCACCAGGCCGTTGACCACCTCGCCCACGCGGTCCTTGTACTCCTCGTACTGGCGCCGCCGCTCGGCGTCGCGCACCTTCTGGACGATCACCTGCTTGGCGGTCTGGGCGGCGATGCGGCCGAAGTCGATCGGCGGCAGTGGGTCGACCAGGAAGCCGCCCACCTCGATGTCCGGCTGCCTGGCCTGGGCCTGGGTCAGCGGCATCTGGGTGATCTCGTTCTCCACCTCGTCGTCGGAGGCGACCACCTCGATGAAGCGGGCCAGGCGGATCTCGCCGGTCCTGCGGTCGATGTGGGCGCGGATGTCGTGTTCGTGGCCGTACTTGTTGCGCCCCGCTTTCTGGATCGCCTGCTCCATGGCCTCCAGGACCTCGTCGCGGTCGATGCCTTTCTCGCGGGCCACCGCGTCCGCGACCTGCAACAGTTCCGGCCGCCCGTGTTCGATCGTGCTTTCCATGGTTCCGTCAGCTATCCGTGTGGTCCGTTGCCTGTGAACTGCCGGCCGCCGCGCGGGCCGCCGCCAGGAGATGGTCGTTGAGCACCAGCTTGGCCTTCAGGATGTCGTCGAAGTCGATCCGCGCCTCGGTGCCGTCGTCGGTGTCCAGGCAGACCCGCCCGTCGGCCGCGCAACCGCGCAGCCATCCCTTGAAGCGCCGCCGGCCGTCGATCGGCCGCCGCGTTTCCAGTTTGGCCTCGAACCCGGCGAACCGTTCGAAGTCGTCGTGCCGGGTCAGCGGCCGGTCGAGCCCCGGCGAGCTCACTTCCAGGGTGTAGGCGCGGTCGATCGGATCCTCGACGTCGAGCAGGGCGGACACCGCGCGGCTGATTTCGGCGCAGTGGTCGACCGTCATCGGCGTTCCGTCCAACGGCTCCGCCATCACCTGAAGGGTCGGTCGCCGGTTCCCGGTGATCCGCACGCGCACCAAATCGAATCCCATGTCGTTGAGGGTCGGCGCGATCATCCGCGCGATCCGCTCGCCAAGCTCCATGTGCCGTTCCTTTTGCCGCCGAGTAATAAAAAAAGCGGGCCAGAGGCCCACCCGTCAACAGCTCGTTAAGCAGGGGTAAAAAGAACGTTCGGACTATACGTCCGACGATCGCGCCGAGGCAAGTCCTTTATGACGTTTTTTCGACACCGGGGGCACGCGCATGACGCCGAAACGTCAGATAGACACGGCGGCGCCCGTCCCGAAGAGCCTTCGATTCATAGCGTGTTTCGGTCGCGTCGGCCGGCCGCCGGCGCCAGTCGTCGGGACGCCGCGCCGTCCACGCGAAGGCCGGGTGCCGCCCCACCTGCTCGAGCGTCCAGGCGGCCAGGCCCATGTGGTCGGTGGCGATCCGGATCTCGGCACCGTCGGCCGTCACCCGGGCCAGGCGGTCCAGGTTCCGCGGATTGACGAAGCGCCGCTTGTGATGGCGCGCCTTCGGCCAGGGATCGGGAAACAGCAGGAACACGCGTCCCAGGCAGGCGTCCGGCAGCGCGTCGAGCAGCAGCCGGGCATCGTCGTCGAACAGGCGAATGTTGGTCAGGCCGGCCGCCTCGATCTCCGACAGCAGCCGCGCCACCCCGTTGATGAACGGCTCGCAGCCGATCAGGCCCACGTCCGCCCGGGTCCGGGCCTGGGCCGCCAGGTGCTCGCCGCCGCCGAAGCCGATTTCCAGCCAGACCTCGGCGGGCGGGTCGGGAAACAGCCTCGGCGGATCGGCCGCCGCCGCCAAAGGCACGCGAAGCCGCGGCAGCAACTCGTCGATCAGGCGCCGCCGGCCCGGCTTCAGACGCTTGCCCTGCCGCCGGCCGTGGAACCGGCGGCGCGGCGCGTTCCCGGTCACCCGCCGAAAGCGGACTTCAGGCTGTCGACCAGATCGGTTTTTTCCCAGGAGAAGCCGCCGTCGGCCTCCGGCTCGCGGCCGAAGTGGCCATAGGCGGCGGTGCGGGCGTAGATCGGCCGGTTGAGTTGCAGATGCTCGCGGATGCCGCGCGGCCGCAGGTCCACCAGTTCCTGCAACACGTCGACCAGCTTCGCCTCGTCGACCTCGCCGGTGCCGTCGGTGCTCACGTAGACCGACAGCGGATGCGAGACGCCGATGGCGTAGGCGAGCTGGATGGTGCAGCGCCCGGCGAGGCCGGCGGCGACCACGTTCTTGGCCAGGTAGCGGGACGCATAGGCGGCCGAGCG
>JANQGL010000004.1 GCA_028277325.1 Magnetospira sp. | reverse complement strand
CGCGGGCGATTCACCCTCACAACGGAGCCCGGCCCGACGGCCGGCTCCGTTGTGAGCGATCGCGCGCGAGGCCCCAACATGATTGTCTACAGGCCCTAGAACCCGCCGCCCTCGTAGGCGTCGTCGTCGCCCGGGAACAGGCTGCTCACGTAGTCCAGTTCCCGGCGCAGGCCGCGCCGCGCGATCAGCTTCTCCTGCGCCGCCGGGGGCAGGTCCGAGAATGCAATGACGTGGCGGTTGAGAAGGACGTCGATCAGGTCCTCCAGCACCCGCGCCAGGGCGAGATCGGACTCCACCCACCTGGCGCGGTCCGGACCGTGCAGGAAGCCGACGATCTCCGGATCGTCGGCGCGCAGTTCCTCCTCGGCCCCGGCCGCCGGGGCCGCGAACGCCGCCTCGATGCGTCCCTCGGCGTTGCGCTTGACGAATGGCATGGCGGGCTCCCGTGGCCGTTTCCGGGGCCGAGTTTAACCGCCCTTTCACGGCAGGTCGAGCAGCGGCGGCTCGCTGTCGCCCACCGTCTCCGGCCGCACATCGGCCTCGTCGGTCACGGAGGCGCCGTCGCGCGCCGCGACCTCGGCCCCGTTGATCCGCAGCCCGTCATGCGCCGCTGCCGCACAGGCCCGGCGTCCCGCCTCCCGGGGTTCGATCCAGATCCGCAACAACCGCAGATCCGTTTCGCCTTCGCTGAGTTCCGAACGGGTGATCCTTCGCCCTCCCGGACATCAGGTGACGATCTTCATGTCGCGGTACGGGCGCATGGGAACCCCGCCCTGCCGGGGCGCAGGCGGTCGTCGTTCCACACCCGGAGCGGCCCGATCCCCATGCGGCCCGGGTCGCGGCATCGATCGAAACGGAAATGAAACCGGGCCGACGGTCGGAAGCATTTGAGGCATGGCACGGATCGTCCGACCGCCATCCGCCGCCCAGGGCGCGGGCGCTCCTGGATTTCCCGATCAACGACCTTCCCGCCACCAGCCCAGCGCCGCCAGACCGACGACGAGCCCGGCCGCCAGGCCGCCGGGCGGCAGCGGCCGGTCGCGCAGGCCGACCCGCGCGGCGGCGTGGTTGCGGTGCAGGGCGATCCAGCCGTCACCGGCCGCCGGCCGTCCGGGGCGCACCCGGCGCAGGTCGGGGACGCCGTCGCGCGGCAGCACGAAAACGCCGCCGCCGCTCGCGGTCGCCAGCCCGCCCAGCAGGTCGGCCGTCGCCCGCGGATCGTCGTACTCGGTGCCGCGCGGCGCCACCGCCAGGGCGGTCCGGTCGCCGTCGCGCACCCGGTACAGGCCGGGCAGCGGCGCCGCCGTCGCGGCCGCGTAGAGACCGGGCGACTCCGGCGCGAGCCGAAGATCCTCCGCCGCCCCGTCGGGACCGGTCACGGTCACCAGGACGGTCTCCGGATCGTCCAGGGTCCGCCGCGCGACGGCAAGGCGCCCGCCCTCGATCCGCGCCGTGAGCCGCTCCTCCTCCAGGTCCGGCTCCTTGATCAGCCAATGGACGATCCGGCGCAACAGCTCTCCCTGGGGTCCGCCGCCGTCGTGGTGCCGCGCCCACAGCCAGATCTGGTCGCTGGTCAGGGCCGCCACCCGCCCCTCGCCGACCCGGTCGAGAACCAGCAGCGGCAATGCGGAGGGCCCGTCCAGGAGACCCTGGCCGCCCAGCCGCTCGGCGGCGACGAGGCGATACCAGCGGCCCCAGGTGCCGGCGCCCGGCAGGCCGGCGGTGACCGGATGGCGGCGCCCGATCCCGGTGACCCTGGGCCGGAACGGCGCCTCGACCACCCGCCCGCCGTCGGGACGCACCGGCAGCACCGGGCCGATCCCGGTCCGCGACGGCGACGCCGGGCCGGCGAACTCGGGTCCCCCGGCGAACAGCAGGCCGCCGCCGCCGGCCACGAAGGCGGCCAGGTTGTCGTAGTAGGACGGCGCCAGGAGGTTGCGCACCACGTAGCGGTCGAACACCACCAGATCGAAGTCGTTCAGGCGGTCCTCGAACAACTGGCGGGTCGGGAAGCTGATCAGGGCCAGTTCCTCGAGCGGCGTGGCGTCGGCCCGGCTGGCCGGACGCAGGATGGTGAAGTGCACCAGGTCCACCGCCGGATCGGACGTCAGGAGGTTGCGCCAGGTCCGCGTGCCCGGGTGCGGCCGCCCGGAGACCAGCAGCACCCGCACCCGGTCGCGCACCCCGGTGAACGCCACC
>JANQGL010000435.1 GCA_028277325.1 Magnetospira sp. | reverse complement strand
CGGGTCGCCGCCCTTTTGGCCGGCGACGGCTGGGGCGACAGCCCGATGACCGGGCAGCGGCGACAGGACCCGCGTCGCGGCGTCCGGACGGCAGGTCAGCGCGATCACGTTGAGGTCGGCCCCCGGCGGCGCCGTCCAGCCGGCGGCGGTGCCGTCGAGGCGCCGTTCGGCCGGTCCCCCGAGGTGTTCCAGCACGGTCATCGGGCTGTCGCCCCAGCCGTCGCCGGCCAAAAGGGCGGCGACCCGGCCCGGCGTCGCGGCGTTCTCGGACAGGACCAGCAGCCGGGCGCCGGGCGTCAGGTGGCGGCGCAGGATCTCGACCGGGCGGCCGTGCAGGCTGAGCGTCGCCGTCTCCTGCAGCGGCCAGGCGAGCCGTGCCGCGGCGAGGCTGAACGCGCCGGGCACCGGCAGAATCTCCATCTCGGCGGGATCGACGCGCCCGGCCAGGGTGGCGCCGATGCCGTACCATTGCGGATCGCCGGTCGCCAGCACCACGGTCGGCCGGCCGCGCCGCGCCAGCAGGGCGTCGACGGTGGCGTGGAATCCGTCGGCCCAGGACAGGCGTTCGGCCGCGGTGTCCGGAAACATCTCCAGGTGGCGGGCGCCGCCGACCAGCACCCCGGCCCCGGCGATCAGGTCGCGGGCCCGCGCCGACAGGCCGTCCGGGCCGTCGTCGCCGAGTCCGATCACCCGCAGCCAGGGCCCGGTCACGCCGCCGCTCCCAGGGTCAGCGCGTTGACGGCGGCGGCGGCCAGGGAGCTGCCGCCGCCGCGTCCGCGCAGGGTGATGTAAGGGATGCCGTCGGCGTGCGCGATCAGGGCCTGCTTGGATTCGGCGGCCCCCACCAGGCCGACCGGCAGGCCGATGACCAGGGCCGGGCGCGGCGCCCCCCCGGCCAGCCGTTCGAGCAGCCGGTAGAGGGCGGTCGGGGCGTTGCCGATCGCCACCACGGCGCCGGCCAGATGGTCGTCCCACAGGTCCACCGCCGCCGCGCTGCGGGTGTTGCCGATGCGTGCCGCGATCCCCGGGACCCGCGGATCGGTCAGCCGGCAGACCACCGGATTGGACGCCGGCAGGTGGCGCCGGATGATCCCGTGCGCCACCATTTCCGCGTCGGTCAGCACCGCCGCCCCGGCGGCCAGGGCAGCCCGCCCGGCCGCCGGGGCGTCCGGCGACACCACCAGATCGGCCGCCAGGTCCGGCCGTCCGCAGGCATGGATCAGGCGCAGGGCCAGGGCCGCCGCGTCGTCGTCGAGGCCGTCCAGATCGGCCTCGGCGCGGGCGATGGCGAACGACCGCGCGTAGATCGCCGCCGGGTCGCGCAGGTAGTCGAACCGGCGGTCAGCCATCATGGTCATGGGCGTGCGGATGGGCGTGGCCGTGGTGGTGGCCATGATCGTGGTGGGGATGGTCGTGGTCGGTGCCGATGCCGCGCACGTGATGGTGATGGCCGGCCTGCGGCATCCCGACCTCGGACTCGCGGCCGATGATCCGTTCGCGGTACTTGCAGAGCTGGCAGTTCATCAGGTTGGCCCCGGTCTCCATCTCGACCAGCCGGTCGAGGAAGGTCTCGATGACCAGCGGATGGTCGTTGAGGTAGGGCGCCTTGACGAACGCGATCTGCGGGTGCGCCGCCGCCGCCTCGTCGGTCCAGGCATAGATGCGCTTGACCAGCCGGCCGGTGAACAGGAAATAGGGGAACACCACGATCCGCCGGTAGCCGAGCCGCGCGGCGTGGGCCAGGCCGGCGTCGACCAGCGGCGCCGCGACCCCGGAATAGGACACCTCGCACCAGCCGAACCCCATGCCCTCCCAGAGCATGCGGGCGACCTTGGAGATGTTGGAGTTGGCGTCGGGGTCGTTGGTGCCGCGCCCGACCACCATCAGCAGGGTGTCCGCTATCGGCACCCGGTCGTCGAGAACCGAGCGGATGCGCGCGTCGGCCGCCGCCAGAAGCCGCGGGTCGACCGCCAACTCGCGTCCGAACCGCACGTCCAGGTGCGGATGGGTGGCGGCGAATTCGTTGACCTCGCTGGGCAGGTCGTTCTTCACGTGACCGGCCGCGAACAGCATGCCGGGCAGGCAGAGGATGCGCTCGGCGCCGCGCTCGCGCAGTTTTTCCAGGCCGCTGCGAATCACCGGACGGGCGAATTCGAGAAATCCGCTCTCCACGTCCAGGTCGGGCAGGCGGGCCCGCAGATGCACCGCGAGCTGGTCGAACTCGGACACGGCCTCGTCGTCGCGGCTGCCGTGGCCACAGATCATGACGGCGGTCTTGGGGGGGAAATCGAACATTGCCTGGTCGATGCCTCCGGGCTGCAAGGGGATGGGATCCCGCCCGGCTGGTCATCGCCTCCGGCCCGGCGGGCGCCGCACTATAGGCATTTCGCGGCGCGCTGTGAAGGGTTTGAGGCGGGTCGTCGGGCCGGTTCTCACCGCCACTATTGCATCGCGAAAAAAGGCGAACTAGTTTAACCGAGGGAGGGAGTCTTCCGGAGGACGAGTGTCATGGTCAAGGACATGGGCGTCATCAAGCCGCCTTACACAATCAAAAAGTACGCCAACAGGCGTCTTTACAATACGGCGACGAGCAGCTACGTGACGCTTGATCACCTGTCGCAGATGGTCAAGGACGGCACGGAGTTCGTCGTCTACGACGCCAAGACCGGCGAGGATATCACCCGCGCCGTGCTGACCCAGATCATCGTCGAGGAAGAGAACAAGGGGCAGCACCTTCTGCCGATCAGCTTCCTGCGTCATCTGATCAGCTTCTACGGGGATTCCCTGCAAGGGCTGGTGCCGCGCTACCTGGAATACTCCATGCACGCCTTCGCGCGCAACCAGGAGCAGATGCGCCACTACATGCAGGACACCCTGGACGGCCTGTTCCCGTTCGGCCAGTTCGAGGAGATGAGCAAGCAGAATCTGGTGCTGTTCGAAAACGCGATGCGCATGTTCTCCCCGTTCATCGAGCCCGGCGAGCGCCTGGACGCGCCGGGCCGCCCGTCGTCGGGCGGCAACGGGCAGGCGTCCCAGGAGGCCTTGGAGACCTTGCAGGCGCGGCTCAACCAGATGCAGAAACAGCTCGATGCCCTGTCGCGGGCCAACAACCTTTCCCTGGAGCCGAAAAAAGCCGCTGAAAAATAAAACATTTTGGACGAGCGCACATTGGCTTTGACAAACCGGCGTCTTTGAGAAAAAACAAACCCCGGAGGGGCGCACCAAATCGGTCGTCCGAGACGCACAACCCTTGGGGGAGGGCTTGTGTGTCTATATCGGGTTTGGATAAAACAAAACGGGTGAGAATGGGAACCATGGAAGCAACGCGATCCCGGTCGAGCGATGTTGACCGCTTCGTGGGGAACCGGATCCGCGAACGTCGGGTGATGCTCGGGCTGAGCCAGCAACAGATGGCCGATATGATCGGCGTCACTTACCAGCAGGCGCATAAGTACGAGCGCGGCATCAACCGCATCTCGGCCGGGCGGCTGTACGAGGTGGCGCGGGCGCTAAAGGTGCCGGTCGGCTTTTTCTACGAAGGGCTGGAAGAGGTCCGGCAGGCCGAGGATCTTTCTCCGCGACAGCGTATGTGCCTGGAGCTGGCGCGAAATTTCGCGCAGATCGAGAACGAGCGCCATCAGGAGGCCTTGAGCCAGTTGGCCCGCGCCCTGGTCCGGGAATAGGACGTTTCGGGATTGGACGTGACGGTCCCCCGGCGGCGGTCGGGCGTGCCCGACGGCGCCGAGCGGTCCGCCTCGACATCCGTCGTGCGCGACGCGCGAACGACGTCGCGCGGTGACTCGCCCGGGTCTCCGCGCGCGCCTGCCAAGGCGGGCCCCGAAGCCGCGCCGATGTGGCGTGCGGGCATCGGGGACGGTGCCGTCGCGCACGTTGGGCGCCGCGAACAGCGTCGTCGTGCCGCTGCGTTTGTCATCATGGGTCAGGGTGCCGAGGCGCCCCGTCTTCATGGGCCGGGGGATCGACGTAAAGCCCCACCGCGTCACGCAATTCGTCGACGAAGTTGGGATCCCCGGAGAGCTTGAACTGGCGCCAGCGGTGGGGTTGCAGGCCGTGGGACCGCCAGATGCGCCGCACCGCGCTCTCGCTGATGCCGACCTCGGCCGCCATCATCGCCGCCGTCCAGTGGGTCGCCTCGCAGGGCGGGTCGGCAAGGGTCAGCGCCACCACCCGCTCGGCCGCCTCGGGGGACCGTGGGAGGCCGAAGTCCACACTGGCGCACCGTCCTCGACAGCCCGGTCGCCCGCGGCATGCGGGGCGTCCGCTTCGTCGTCAGTGACGATCATGCAGGATTGCGTGCCGCCCGCCGCCGGGTCCGCCAGGACCGGATGTTGGCCCACAGCATCAGGGCGCTCGGGGTCACCATCAGGGTGAGCAGGGTCGCGAAGCCGAGCCCGAAGACGATGGCGGTGGCGAGCTGGGTCCACCACTGGGTGGCCGGGGCGCCGACCGTCACCTCGCGGGCCACGAAATCGATGTTGACCCCGAACATCATCGGCAGCAGGCCGAGCATGGTGGTGACGGTGGTCAGCATCACCGGACGCAGGCGCTGCGCCCCGGTGCGCAGGATCGCCTCGCGCTGGTCGGCGAGCTCCCGGCCGAGCCGCGCGTAGGTGTCGATCAGCACGATGTTGTTGTTGACCACGATGCCGGCCAGGGCGATCACCCCGATGCCGCCCATCACGATGCCGAACGGCTGGCCGGTGACCAGCAGGCCGATGAACACCCCGATGGTCGACATCACCACCGCGGTCAGGATCAGGAAGGCGAAATAGAAGCTGTTGAACTGGGTGACCAGGATGATCGCCATGATGAACAGGGCGACCACGAAGGCGCGGCTGAGGAACTCCTCGGCCTTGCGCTGTTCCTCGTCCTCGCCCTTGAAGGTGATGTCGACGCCGCTCGGCAGGTCGGCGGTGGGCAGCCACTGGCGGAGTTCCCGGACCTTGTCGTCGGCCAGCACGCCGGGGTCCACGTCGGCCTTGACGGTGAGCACCGGACGGCTGTCGACCCGGTGCAGGGTGCCGGTCTTTTGACGCGCCTCCAGGGTCACGAAATTGTCCAGCGGCACCGGCCCGGCCTCGGTGACCACCCGTAGCTGGCCGAGTTCGCGGATCGTCCGGAAGCGCTCCGGATAGCGGGCCCGGAGGTCGATTTCCTCGATGCTGTCGTCGGGCCGGTATTCGCCCAGCTTGAGGCCGGTGGTGACCAGTTGCACCACATTGCCGACCGCGCGGATGTCGGCCCCGAACTTGGCGGCCTGGGCGCGGTCCACCTTCAGCTCCCAATCGATCCCCGGCAACGGGCGGCTGTCCTCGATGCTGCGCAGTCCGTCCATGCCTTCCAGGTGGCGGCGCAGGAGGTCGATGGTGGGCGGCAGCTTGGCGGCGTCGCGCGACGTGACCTGGAGCTGGATCGGCTTGCCGACCGGCGGGCCTTCCTCCTGCTTGCGCAGGTCGACGATGATCCCGGCCAGGTCGGCCATCCGCCGGCGGATGTCGTCGAGGATGTCGTCGGCCTTGCGGCGCTGCTGCCAGTCCACGAACTCCAGCGAAATGACGCCGATGATGTCCTCGGCCTCCTCGCTCCGGGTGTCCTGGCCGACCCGGGTGTAGACGGTCTCGATCTCGGTCATGTCGAGGATGCGCGATTCCACCTCGCGCAGGATCGCGTCCTGCTCCCACACCGAGAGGTTGCCGCGCGCCCGCACCTGCAGCAGCGACAGTTCCGGTTCCACGTCCGGGAAGAATTCGATTCCCTTGCCGTGCGTCTGGTAGAACACCTGGACCCCGACCAGCAGCAGGACGGCGACCAGCAGCACCTTCGCCGGGTGTCTGAGGGCGCGGTCGAGGGTCCGCACGTAGCGGCCGGTGAATCCGCCGAGGTCGGCCACCGAGCCGCCGTCCGAGGCCGCCAGGTGCTTCATCAGTCTGGGGTCGGCGCCGCCCGGGCGGCCGAACAGGGCGCCCAGGGTCGGCACGAAGACGAGGGCCATCGCCAGCGACGCCGACAGCGTGGCGAGCAGGGTGATCGGCAGGTACTTCATGAACGCGCCAACCACGCCCGGCCAGAACACCAGCGGCAGGAAGGCGGCCAGGGTGGTCGCGGTGGAGGCGATGATCGGCCAGGCCATGCGCTTGGCGGCGTCGGCGTAGGCGACGCGGCGCGACGTGCCGTCCGACATCTTGCGATCGGCGTATTCGGTGACCACGATGGTGCCGTCGACCAGCATGCCGACCGCCAGGATCAGGCTGAACAGAACCACGATGTTGATGGTCAGGCCGAGGGCGCCAAGGACCAGGATGCCGGCCAGGAACGACCCCGGGATGGCGATCCCGATCAGGCCCGCGCTGCGTGCCCCGAGCGCCGCGACCACCACCATCATCACCAACAGCACCGCCAGGATGACGCTGTTCTGCAGGTCGCGCAGCATGTCGCGGATCATCCCGGATTGATCCTGGCTGTAGGACACGCTGACCGCGTGGCGCAGGGCCGGGGGCCAGGCGGCCTGTTCGCGCGCCACCGTCCGGCGGACGTGCTCGATGGTCTCGATGATGTTCTCGCCGGTCCGTTTCTGGACCTCCAGGGTCAGCGCCGGACGGCCGCCGACCCGCGCAAAGGACGCCGGATCGACGAAGGTGCGCCGGACCTCCGCGATGTCGCCCACCGTGACCACGGCGTCGCCACGCACCGCGACCGGCATGCGGAGGATGTCGCGCACCGACTCGAACAGGCCCGGGACCTTGATCGAGAACCGTCCCTTGCCGGTGTCCTGGGCCCCGGCCGCGACCAGCAGGTTCGACGATCCCACGGTGCTGATCACGCCGGCCGTCGACAGGCCGTGGCTTTCCACGTCCTCCGGATCGATGATGATCTCCACCAGTTCGTCGCGGTCGCCGGCGATCTGCGCGTCGAGCACCGACGAGATGCCCTTGATGGAATCCTGCAGGTCGCGCGCCAGGTGCAGCAGGGCGCGCTCCGGCACCGATCCCGACAGGGTCACCAGGATCACCGGAAACAGGCTGAAGTTGACCTCGTGGACGGTCGGCTCGTCGGTCTCGGCCGGCAGTTCCGGCTTCGCCAGGTCGACTTTCTGACGCACGTCGTCCATCGCCACGTCGGCGTCGAACCCGGCCTCGAACTCCAGCAGCACCTGCGCCCCGCCCTCGTAGCCGGTGGAGCGCATTTCCTTGATCCCCTCGATGGCCCGCAGTTCCTGTTCCATCGGGCGGACCAGCAGGCGGTCGGCATCCTCCGGCGAGATGCCCTCGTGGGTCATCAGGACATAGATGATCGGGATGTTGATGTCGGGCGACGATTCCTTGGGGATCGTCATGTACATGTAGATGCCGGAGACGAGCACCAGAAGCAGCGTCGCGACGACGGTGCGCGACCGGTTTATGGCGGTGTCGACGAGGGACATCAGGAGTCTCCCGCGTCCGGGACCGCGCGCACCGTCTGGCCGGCCTTGACGTATTCCTGGCCGAGGGTGATCAGGCGGACCCGTTCCGGCAGCCCGGCCACCCACATGCCCTGCGGCGTGTCGTCGACGATGCGTACCGGCAGGAACACCACCCGATCCCGGTCGTCGACCACGCGCACGCCGACCCGCCCGTCGTCGGCCAGGGTGAGAATCGACGGCGACAGGAGGTGCGCCCGCTCGGCGTGCAGCTTGAAGCGCAGCCGGGTGGTGACCCCGACCGGCAGCCGGCCGTCGGGGTTGGGGATCTCGACCTCGGTCCGAAA
>JANQGL010000426.1 GCA_028277325.1 Magnetospira sp. | reverse complement strand
TTCGCTCGACGTCCGCGCGCGGACCATCAACGACGCCATGAAGATCGCCGCCGCGCGCGCCATCGCCGACCTGGCGCGCGAGGACGTGCCCGACGAGGTGGGCGCCGCCTACGCCGGCAAGAGTCTTCGTTACGGTCCCGACTACATCATTCCGGCACCGTTCGATCCGCGCCTGATCGCCGCCATCCCGCCGGCCGTGGCGCAGGCGGCGATGGAGTCCGGCGTCGCCCGCAAGCCGATCCTCGACATGGACGGCTACCGGACCGAACTGTCGGCCCGCCTCGATCCCACGGTGCTGACCCTGCAGAGCATCTTCGAGCAGGTGCAGGCCGAGCAGCCGCGGGTGGTGTTCGCGGAGGGCGAGGAGGAGAAGGCGATCCGCGCCGCCCTCACCTTCCGCAACCTGGGCTTCGGGCGGCCGGTCCTGATCGGCCGCGAGGACCGCATCGCGCAGGCGGTGGAGAGCCTCGGCCTCGGCTCCCTGGACGGGGTCGAGATCACCAACTCGAAGTACAACCCGAACGCCCGGCTGTACATGGATGCCCTGTACCGAAAGATGCAGCGCAAGGGTGTCCTGTACCGGGACGTGCAGCGGATGGTGAACCAGGACCGCAACACCTTCGCCGCCTGCATGGTGGCGGCCGGCGACGCCGACGCCATGGTCACCGGGCTGACCCGCAACTACTATCAGGCGATGGACGAGATCACCCGGGTGATCGACCGCCGCGAGAATCACGAGATCTACGGCATGACCCTGCTGCTGGCCCGGGGACGGACCCTGTTCGTGGCCGACACGGCGGTGCACGAGTTGCCGAGCGTCGAGCAGATGGCCGACATCGCCGAGCATTGCGCCCGCGTGGCGCGGCGCTGGGGCCACGAGCCCCGGGTCGCCCTGATCTCGTTCTCCAATTTCGGCAACCCGACCCTGCCGCGCGCGGTGGTGATGCACGAGGCGGTGCAGGAACTGGAGCGCCGCGAGGCGGACTTCGAGTTCGACGGCGAGATGGGCGTCGACATGGCGCTCAACAACGAACTGCGCGGCATCTATCCGTTCTGCCGCCTGTCCGGGCCGGCCAACGTGCTGATCATGCCGGGCCTGCACGTCGGCCACGCCACCACCAAGCTGATGCGCGAACTGGGCGGCGCCACGGTGATGGGGCCGATCCTGATGGGCCTCGACAAGCCGGCCCAGATCGTCAGCCAGGGGGCCACCGTGAACGACTTGGTCAACATGGCCGCCCTGGCCGCCTACCAGGCGGTGCGGTAAGTCCGAAATACGCCAAAAACACCGCGATATGGGCGTTTTTTAAAGTATGAACTTCGACAGGTCGGTGTTCGCCGCCAGGGCCGCCACCTGATCGCGCACCATCGCGTCGTCCACCGTCACCGATTCGTCCGGCGTTTCGCTGGCCGAAAAGCTGATGTCCTCGAGCAGCTTCTCCAGCACGGTGTGCAGGCGCCGCGCCCCGATGTTCTCCACGTTGGCGTTGATCTCGGCCGCCAGGCGGGCGATCTCGGAGACCGCCGCGTCGGTGAACGCGAGGCTCACGCCCTCGGTGCCGATCAGCGCCGTGTACTGCTTGATCAGGCTGGTTTCCGGTTCGGTCAGAATGCGTTCGAAGTCTTCCTTCGACAGGGCGCTCAACTCGACCCGGATCGGCAGCCGGCCCTGCAGCTCGGGCAGCAGGTCGGAC
>JANQGL010000423.1 GCA_028277325.1 Magnetospira sp. | reverse complement strand
CCGGCTATGGCCCCCTCAATCGCCGGGCGGGTTCCTCCGGAACCCTTGGCTTTCGGCGCCGTAAGCGCCGGCCCGCGCTTGCGGGCTCCCAAGCGCCGCTTGGTATTACGGGAACAGGCCCGGATCGTACTGGCCCGGGTCCCGGTCGGCCCAGGCGTCGCCCACCGTCAGGCCGAACGCGCCGCCCAGCAGGGCGCCGCCGGCGGCGCCCCAGACGCCGCCCAACTCGCCGCCCGCCAGGCCGCCGATCGCCGCCCCGGTGCCCATGCCGATGAATTCCTCGCGATAGAGGGTTTGGTTGGCGGCGCATCCGGCGAGCAGGGAAAGCGCCACCAGACCCGCGACACCACGTCGCATCGTCGCCTCCCGGAACGGGTTCACCTGGGAGTAATGATACCGCGAATCGCCGGTTCTGTCTTATGACCGTTTGCGGCGGGACGCGCCGCCGGTGTAGAGTCGGCGCCGCTTTGCGATCCATTCGGGAACACGACACGCACGGGGGACGACATGGCCGGTTCCGTCAACAAGGTGATTCTGGTCGGCAACCTGGGCCGCGACCCGGAGGTCCGCTACGCCCAGAACGGCAACAAGATCGTCAACATGTCGGTGGCGACCAGCGACACCTGGCGCGACAAGCAGAGCGGCGAGCGGCGCGAGCGGACCGAATGGCACCGGGTGGTGATCTTCAACGACCGGCTCGGCGAGGTGGCCGAGAAATACCTGCGCAAGGGGTCCAAGGTCTACCTGGAAGGCGCGCTGCAGACCCGCAAGTGGCAGGGCCAGGACGGCAACGACCGCTACACCACCGAGGTGGTGCTGGACCGCTTCCGGGGCGAGCTGACCATGCTCGACGGGCGCGGCGAGGGCGGCGGTGGCGGCTACGGCAACGGCGGTTATGGCGGAGGGTCGGGCGGCGGCCAGGGCGGCGGCGGCCAGGGCGGCGACCCGGACTGGAGCGGCCCGTCGCGCGGCGGCGCGCCGGGCGGCGACCTGGACGACGAGATTCCGTTCTAATGTGGTGGAGTCGAGGTTCGCGACAGTGTTCCGGGCCGAGTCCATGGCGAACGTCGACTCCGAAACCGCACTAGAATCAAGAGGCTACCTAGTCTCCTTATCGAATCCGAAGTTCGAAAGCCCCTGCCATATAATGATACGAACTTCGGAGTCGGTGCACTAGGGATCGGCGCAACGACACTGCCGGACGGCCGGGGATCTCCCGGCCGAGTCGTCCGGCCCGCGGGGGGCGATACCCGACCGGCCGCGTTCGGCTCGGCGCCCCGCGCCGGCCCGAAGGGGTGCGCGCAGGGCGTGACCGGCACGACTCGGCGAGGCCGACACATCCCCCTGATTAACGCGACGGCTGAAAAAACCTGGCCGGCGATTGGTCAAAAAAATTGGTAACCATTCCGGGTGCATCAGTTGGGTAAGTGGTGTATATATTATTGGGCGTTGATAATAATAACCTGTTTCTTATAGGTGGCAAAAATCGGGCGCTGCGCGGAATGAGGTCAGAATGAACAGAAAGCGTTTGCGGTTGTACGTTGTCGCGAACACGCCCTCCGGCACGGCGGCCCTTTCCAACGCTCGGCAGATTTGCAGGGAATGCCTGGATGGCGATTGGGATCTGGAGGTCATCGATGTGGTCGAACGGCCGGATCAGGTCGAGGCCGATCACATCAGCGCCGTTCCCGCACTGGTCAAGAAGGAGCCCCGACCCTCCCGGCGGGTGGTGGGCGACTTGTCCGACCATCGCCGGGTGTTGATGGCCCTGGAAATTTTCGCGGAGAAAGGGATGGCGCCGATCCCGTGAGCGGCGTTGCCTTAGAAATCGTTTCAAGGCGAGACCGGAGCGCTCTATGGCTGGACACACGAAAAAGGAGATCGTTCCTGGGAACCTCAAGACATCCGAGCTTCGCAGGTTCTGGAAGAGCCGGACGCGCGAGGGCGGGGTCCAAAAACACGAGACCGGCATCGCGGGGTTCGACGAGATGCTGGAAGGCGGCCTCCCCAGGGGGCGCGTGACCCTGGTCAGCGCCGGCACCGGATGCGGCAAGACCGTGCTGCTCAACGAGTTCATTTACCGTGGGGCCAGCATGCTCGCCGAGCCCGGCCTGTTCCTCACGTTCGAGGAGCGACCGGAGGACATTCTCCGCAACCTGCGCAATTTCCTGTGGGATCTCGATCCGTTGATCGAGGACCGCAAGATCGTCTTCCTGGATGCCGCCCCGCTGAAGGAGGGCGAGGTCACCCTGGGAAGCGCGGACTGGTTCGAGCCGATGCTCGCCCGGATCGAATACGTGGCGCGGGACATCGGCGCCAAGCGGCTGGCGGTGGACAATCTGGGGGCCATCTTCCTTCGGTACTCCACGAACGAAGACGACGAACGTTGCCTCCGGGATCTCCTGTTCAAACTTTCCGACCGCATCAAGCGCCTGGGCTTGACCACGCTGCTCAGCACGGAAAGCGTCGATCACGTCTCTTCCCTGTCACGCTACAACGCGGATGAATTCGTCAGCGAAGGGATCATCGAACTGAGCAGCCATTTCGGCGAAGGGGCGGAAATCCGCAAGATGGCTGTCCGCAAGCTGCGCGGATGCTCCTTCCGCAGCGGCCGCGTGCGTTTCGACATCACCGCCGGAGGAATCGAGGTGTTCCCCAAGATTCCCATTGACGCCAGTGTCGGGGATACGGATTTCGACGTCCGCAAGGCGTTCGGCGTCGCAGGGCTGGATGCGGCCTTGCACGGCGGCATCCCCGAGGGCCACATCGTTCTGATCGCCGGGAACACCGGGACGGGCAAGACCACCTTGGGTCTGCATTTCCTGCACCAGGGCCTCAGGACCGGCGAAGCCGGGGTGTGGGTGACCCTGGAGGAACCGGTGAAAGTTGTCCTGAAGACGGCGCAGGCGCATGACTGGGACCTGCAGCCGCACGTGGACAGCGGGGCGCTGCGATTCGTCACCGCACCGCTGATCGACGTCGCTCCGGACCGGTTGCTGTACCGCATCATCGACGCGGTCAATACGAACGACGCCAAAAGGATCGTCGTCGATTCCGTGTCCAGCCTGGAGTCCGCGTCGATGGGAAAGGAGAGCGTGCGGGAACTCATGGTGCAACTGGCCGGTTTCGCAAAGACCCAGGGCATCACGGTGATCTTGAACTATCTGTCCGGGGATGCCTTCGGCGCCGAAAAAGGCCAGCTCCTGGGATCCCAGACGACGAACGCGATGCGCCTTTCCTCCATCGTCGACGGCGTTGTCCTCCTGCGCTACGTGGAGCGCGGCCAGGCAGTCCGGAAGCTGTTGAACGTCCTGAAGCTAAGAGGCAGCGAGCACGATCGGGACATATTGACCTTCGAAATCGACGGATCGGGGTTCGTGGTGGGAGAGCGATTCAGCGGGGATTAGGTGAGGACGTCCTCGTTGCATGTCTTGGAGTCGTTCCATTCGGCCAGCCGGGACGGTCCGGGGACGCCCGCCGCGCCTTCGTTGGGTAAAAGGCACCTCGAATAACCGTCATGCATCTTCGGGAGGCCGGGCGCGGACCGCCGTGACACCGGTGATCTCCTTGATTTCCCGGAGCCTGCGGATCATCGAATCCGTCAGGATCGTACCGGTCGAGAGAATGGTCTGGCCCGATTTGCCATGCAGATTCTCCACCAGGACGGAACCTGCCTGAACACTTTCCAAGGATGTCGCGGGCTCCATTGACGGCTCGTCGTCATGGCCATGGTGCAAGGAGCGGGCCGTGACCGCCCTGAGTTCCGTGCGAGCCTTCGGCGGCTCGATCCCCAGGTCGGGAATGGGGACGGCCTTGTAGGTCTCGGCCGGTTTCAAATCGATATGATTTTTCAGGCCGCCGGCAATGTGCCTGATCAGCACGGCCTTCGATACCGGCTTGATGACGAAGGAGCTGACATCGAGATGCAGGGCCGCGGCGAGCAGGGGTTCGTCGTTGAAGCCCGTCAGAACGATGACCGGCAGGTCCCGAGGCGCCCCGGTCTCGCCCGACCGCACCGCCCTCAGCAGGTGAAGTCCGGTCACCACGGGCATGTTGAAGTCGGTGATCAGGCAGTCCACGGTCGAGGTATGGGTCGCGCCAAGCGATAATTCGTCGGGACGGTAAACCTGCTTCCCGATCACGACGCCGAGATGAAGCAGGGCCTCCTTGCCGTCGATCGCCTCGACGACGGGTCCCAGGCCGGCGCTTTTCAGAACCTCGCGGACAATGCGCCGGATGAACATCTGGTCGTCGGCAACGAGGACCTTCAAGGACGCGGCGTCGTGGATGCCTTTCAGTTGTCGATCCATCTGCGTGTCTTGTCCCATTCAGGAAATCCCTTTTTTCTGAAGGTATTCCTCGATCCGTGTGAACTCGATCTTCGCCCGCAGGCACAGCCGCTGGATTTCGGGCCAGTCCCCGGCCGAAGCGCAATCCTGCATCTGCTGCAGGGTTTCGCCGAGAACCAGGGCGCCGGCGGAGTTCGCCGCGCCTTTCGCCGCATGGGCGGCGTCGCGCAGCACCTCGGCGTTCCTCTCTTCATAGGCGGCCATGACCCGGTCCCGGTCCTCCCGGACGCTCTGCAAATAGACTTCGAGCATCGACTTGAGGAACTCGGGCTCGTCGGTTCCCAGCACACTGGCCAGACGCGCGTAGTCGATCGGTCCTTCGCCGTCCACCCCGGCTCCGCCGTCCACCCCGGCTTCGCCGTCCACCCCGGCTTCGCCGGGCCCGCCGTCCCTCGGCGGCGCGGCCGAGGGGTCGGCGTCCGGAGACGCGGTATCGGCCTGCGGCAGCCAGCGGTCGAGGGTACGCTTAAGCTCCGCGAGCTCGACCGGCTTCGCCAGGTAATCGTCCATTCCCGCGGCGAGGCATTTCTCCGCCTCTCCGACCAGGGCATTGGCGGTGATGGCGACGACCGGGATGTGGCCCAGTTCGGGATTCGCCGTTTCTTCCCGGCGGATCTCGTCGGTCAGGGCGAAGCCGTCCAGGTCCGGCATGTGACAGTCGGTGAGCACGAGGCCGTACCGGCCGGATTGCCAGGCGTCGAGCGCCTGGCGACCGTCGTGGAAGACTTCGCAGGCGCGGCCGAGGCGGTGCAGCTGGCGGCGGATCACCTCGCGGTTGGTCGGCTGGTCCTCGGCCACGAGGATCAGGGTGCCGGCCTTCTCCGCCTCGGGGATGCTCGGGACAATGAACGGCAGCGGGCTTTCCCTCGCCGGCGCGGTCTGGATTTCGACGGCGACCGGACCCGTCCGCCCGGCCACGACCGCCAAACCGTAGATCAGGTCGCTCGGCTTGACGGGATGGGCCCCGGCGACCACCAGGTTGGACAGGATCATCCCCTTGCGGTCGGACGGATTGGCGGTCAGTTTCATGAAACGCGTGCGGTCGCTGACCTCCTCGCCGGCCCACCGGTCGAGTCCGGCGGCCAACTCATCCGGATCGACCTCCGGACCCAGGATCAGGGCGTCGAGCGATCGGTCCCCGTCGGTGGCCCGCGCCACGAACCGGCCCGCCTGGTCGACGCTCGACACCCGCCAGCTCCTGCATGCCTGGTGGTCGAGGGTCGCCTTGATCACCCGGGCCAGTTTCGCGTTGGCCATGACGACCAGGACGGCGAGCCCGGAAAGGTCGAGGGGGATGAATTGATCGCTTACGGTTTCCGCCGCCACCCGGCAGGGCAGGGTGACGGTGAAACGGCTGCCCAGGTCGGGCTTGCTGTCCACCTCGATGGACCCGCCCATGATGTCGACCAGCGCCCGGGTGATCGAAAGCCCCAGGCCGGTGCCGCCGAAGCGCCGCGTGGTCGAGATGTCGGCCTGGCTGAACGGCTTGAACAGCCTGGCAATCTGCCTCTCCGTCATGCCGATGCCGTTGTCCTCGACGGAGACGATGATGACGTCCGCCGGCGGGTCCGTTTCGGAGGAGGCGCCGCGAAGGAACCGGAGGCGGACCCAGACCTCGCCTTGCCGGTCGAGGCCGCTGGAGAACTTCACTGCGTTGTTGACGATGTTGGTGAGGATCTGCTGGATGCGCACCGGATCGCCCAGGACACGGGACGGCACGGTCGGGTCCAGGTCAAGGAACAGGTCGACGCCCTTGGTGCGGGCGTCGGTCCAGAGGGCCTCGCCGCACCGCTCGACCGCCTCGGCGAATCCCATGGAGATCTCCTCGACCTCCAGCTTGTCGGCCTCGATCTTGGAAAAGTCGAGGATGTCGTTGATGATCGCCAGCAGGGTGAAGGCGGACTCGCGGACCGAACCGATCATCAGACGTTGTTCCGGGTGAAGCTCGGTCTCGCGCAGCAGTTCGATCATGCCGACGATGCCGTTCATCGGCGTCCGGATCTCATGGCTCATGGTGGCGAGGAAGGATGATTTCGCCCGGTTGGCCTGCTCCGCATCCTCGCGGGCCAGGACCAGCTCGCTCTCGACCTCCTTGCGCTGGGTGATGTCGGTCACGAAGGCGATGATGAACGGCTCGCGCTCGGCGTCCGCCGCCTTGTATGTCGCGGTGACCTCGACCGGCATGCGTCGCCCGTCGCTGGTTTGGTGGACGGACTCAAAGCGCTTCCATCCCTCGGCCTTCAGCCTTTCGTTGAGCTTGCTCGCCTGGTCGGGGGAGAACATCATGTCGATATCCGCGACGTGCTTCCCGAGCAACTCCTCTTCCGTGTAGCCCAGATACGCGCAAGCGGCGCCGGAGACCCGAATGATGCGACTGTCGTTGGCGTTGATCCAGAGCTCCGCGATGCCGGTCAGCGACAGCGCGGCGCTGGTCAATCCAAGGATATGGTTGAGGTGTTCCGACTCCTCGCGTTCCTTTTTCACCTTGAACTCGGCCTCGACCCGGTCGGTGACATCCCTCAGGAGGCCGACGAAGTACCGGCTGTCGCCCACCCAGGCCTCGCCGACCGACAACTCCAATGGGAACTCGCTTCCGTCGGCGCGCTGTCCCCGCACCTCCCGGATCCGGCCGACGATCCGCTTCTCGCCGGTTTCCTTGTAGCACCGGAGGAAATCGTCGTGCTCGGTGCGATGGAATTCGGGCATCAGGATCTTGATGTTCCGGTCGATCAGCTCGCTCCTGTCGAACCCGAACATGTCGGTCATGGAGGGGTTCACGTCGAGAATGACGCCGTGCTCGTCCGAGATGACGATTCCGTCGCTGGCTGTTTCGAAGACGGCCTTCATGCGGGACTCGGCCCGCTTCTGCTCGGTGACGTCCGTCGAGATCCCGCAGACGGCATAGGGGTGACCGCCCCGATCCAACAAGGGGAACTTGTTGGACACATAGGCATGGACGCCGTCGTCATGGAGGACGTGCTCCTCGAAAACGATCGGGCCTCTTCGCTTGAGTACGAGCCGATCGTTGTCGCGGAATATCCTGGCGATGTCCTCGGGGAAGATGTCGAAATCGGTCTTGCCCGCGAAATCGCCGGTTTGCTTGGGGAAAAGCTCGCGAAAACGGCGATTGGTCAGCAGATAGTGACCCTCCAGGTCCTTCGCGTAGATTATGGCGCCGGTATTGTCGAGGATCGCCTGAAGCCGGCGGCGGGTTTCCTCCCGTTCCACCTCGATCGCTTTCCCGCGGATCAGTTGGGTCTCCAGCTCCTTCGACTTGTTGTCCAGTTGCTCGACCAGCGAGCGCGCCTGCAGGACCATGTTTCCTGTCAGCGGGCGGACGAGAAGGAACATCAGGACGGCCCCCAGACCGGTCAGCACCAGGACGGCGGACCCGGCGACGATAACGGGGGCCTTGATGCCGTCCAGCAAATCCGCCTCCCGAGCCCGAACAACGATGAATCCCCTGATCGATCGCACGAATTTCGTCTCCAGGGGCTCGAAGGCATAGACGTGGGAACCGACCTTGATCAATCCCGATCCTGAAACCGTCAAAGCCTGCATCAGCGCCCGCCCGATGTTGCCGGGCAATTCCGTGAGGGCTCCGCCCGCTTCGTCGGCGCTGTTTCGAGGGGTATTCAGCCTGGACAAATCTCCATCGCTTGAGAGCACCAACCAAACGGCATCGAACGGATTCAGCCCCGCCTGGACTTCGAGGGTTCGGATCAGCTTCTTCAGGCTGAACAGCCCCAGGTCCGTGCCCAGCGGGGTTCCGTTCCGGGAAAGAACGGGTGTCGAGGTGGCGATCAGGCTGTCGCCGTCCACGTCGAACGGCTCGGAAAAGGTGAGGGTCCCGGGCTCTCGCAGCAACTGGTCGCGGACATGGTCCGGCACGCTCCGGCCAAGACTTACAACGTTGCGGCCGTTCACGTCGAGCCGATGCACCCCTACCAGCTCCTGTTCCGAATTGAGCGCGTCGTCCAGGATGGCGGAGAGCTCTTGACGGACCTCACCGACCGGCAGGCCGCCGATACTCAACTGCCGAAGGAGTTCACGGGCGCGGGTCCGGCTCGCCACCTGGCGCGATATGCTCGCGAAGCGTTGCACGATCTCGCAGACCGTCAGCCGCTTGTTGGCGGCGACATGCCGAAGGCTGGCGGTGTGGACGTTGACGAGGTTGCTAAGCAGGGGCACGATCGCCGCGCCGCCGCTGAGCACGGCAATCAGAAACGCCCCACCGACGGCGCTCATGAAGATGCGGCGCCGCAGCTTGGCAACATCCACAATCTTGCGAGACACGTTCCCGGTCCTTTCGCCGTTTGCATACACCGTATTGCGGTCGCTGCCTGCGCCGCCCCGGGCTCAGGTCTCGGTCGCCGTCCACCTGTTCAGCCAGGACAGCACCTCGTCGGCCGGCATCGGCCGGGCGATGTAGTACCCTTGCGCGATCGTGCAGCCCAGCTTGCGGATGAGGATCAGCGCTTCCTCGGTTTCCACGCCCTCGGCGACGGTGGTCAGGCCGAGGTCGGAGGCCAGGCGGACGCTGTTGGTGAAGATCGAACGGGATTTCTTGTTTCGGCAGACATCCTGGACGAACTGTTTGTCGACCTTGAGTTCGTGGAACGGCAGGCCGTGCAGTTGCTGCAGCGATGAATACCCGGTGCCGAAGTCGTCGATCGACAGGCGGAAGCGCTTCATCCGCAGCCGCGTCATGATGTCGAGCAGCACGGTCTGGTCGCCCGACACCACGGTTTCGGTCAGCTCGCAGGTGATCGAATTCGATGGCACGCCGGTTTTGCGCGCCAGATTGAGCATCCGGTCCGGAAAGTTCACGTCATGGAGCACCTTCGCCGACAGGTTGATGGCGACCGTGACGGCATGGCCGGCGTCCCGAAAACGGTGTGCCCATGCCAGCGATTCCCCGACCACGAAATCGGTGATCTCGTTTATCTGGCCCGACCGTTCTGCCGCGTCCACGAAACTGGCCGGCGACAGCAGGCCGTGATCCGGATGATTCAGGCGCACCAGCGCCTCCAGACCGCAGACCCTCTGGCTGTTCACCTCGATCTGCGGCTGGAAGAAGATGGTGAACCAGCCTTTGTTCAACGACTCGCCGATGTCCTCGGTCGTCAGCCGGACGATGTCGGCGTTCTGCCTGCGGGGGCGCCTGCCGCCGAAATGGGCCAGGACGACGTTCAGCTTATCGGCGGTCAGCGGCTTCTCGATGGTGCCGAGGATGCTCAGGCCTTGCCGCTTGGCCAGGGACTCCGCCGATTCCAGGACCGCCTTGTCGTCGCCGCTCATCAGCACCACCGCCGGCCGGCGGTCGAGGCCGGCCACCCGGCGCAGGCAGACCAGGCCGTCTTCCTCCGGCATCACCAGATCGCAGAAGATGAGGTCGAACGGCGGATCGGCCGTCTCGATGAGCTGCATCGCCCTGTTTCCGTTTTCGGCAATCGTGATGTCGTCGATTCCTTTTCCCTTCAAAAGGAACTCCAGGGACTTGCGGACGAATGCATGGTCGTCAGCGACCAGAACCCGCTGTAGTGGGGACCTCGCCATAGCACATCCTTAGACTGTTATTCTACAGCTTTTGGCTCGTTTGGATTCACATAACCAGTATAGCATTCTAACGGTGCAAAAAAAGGATCAACGGCTCAACCGAATGTGGAGGCGCCCCCGTTCGACCGGACGGACGGCCATGCGGCACGGGCCTGCAGCAACTCCTTGGGAGGAACGCATGTTGGGCCCGGAACGGGGACGGTTCTCGTTGTCGTCCCCGAACCATCGGCCGATTGGCCGGAGCGCCGCGGCCGTCCGGTGACGGTGAGTTCGTGTTCGCTTTCGGAGACTTCGCGCCTAGTGGATCGGACCAAACGCTTGGGAACCAAGCGTCACGATCAGACCACCGGTGTGGTGGAGTCGAAGTTCGCGACAGTGTTCGGGGCAGAGTCCATGGCGAACTTCGACTCCGAAACCACACTAGACTCAAGAGGTTACCTGGTTTCCTTATCGACTCCGAAGTTCGAAAGCGCCTGCCATATAATGATACGAACTTCGGAGTCGATGAGGACACTAATCGTCCGGCGCGAAGTCCAGGGACAGCGAATTGATGCAATAGCGCAGGCCGGTCGGCTGCGGGCCGTCGGGAAACACGTGCCCGAGATGGGAGCCGCAGCGCCCGCAGGCGACCTCGGTGCGGATCATGCCATGGCTGGTATCCCGGTGTTCGTCGATCCGCGCCCCGTCGGCCGGGCTGTGGAAGCTGGGCCAGCCGCTGCCGGACTCGAACTTGGTCGCGGACTCGAACAGCGGCGCGCCGCAGCCGGCGCAACGGTAGGCGCCGGGGCGTTTTTCGTTCCAGTAGCGGCCGGTAAAGGCCCGCTCGGTGCCCTTGCGGCGCAGCACCTGGTAGGCCTCGGGGTCCAGGATCCGGCGCCATTCCCGGTCGGTTTTCGGGACGTCGTCGTCCATCGTCGGCACTCCCTTGTTACGTTTACCATAAGGGGTTGAAGTGACGGTGCTTCAAGGTGCGTCCCGGCTTGTTCGCGGGACCGTGAACGGCTATGGTTGAGGATCGGAATACGCACGAGCCCCGAATGGTGAACAACCTGCTGATCTCGGTTTCCTGTCCGGACAAGGTGGGCCTGCTGTCGGCGCTCGCCGGGCGGCTGTTCGACCTCGGCGGCGACCTGGGCGATACCAGCCTCGCGGTGCTGGGCGAGACCGCCGAGTTCACCGCCATCTGCGCGTTTCCCGACGACCTGGACGCGGTCACGGTGGGCGGCGAATTGCGGCAGTTGCCCGAACTCCGCAATGCGTCGTTGGAGGTGCGCCCCTACGAACGCAATCCGATGCCGCGCCACCACGCCCCGGTGACCCATCGCGTGGAATGCGAGGGCGTCAACCGGCCGGGCCTGATCGCCCGCCTGAGCGAGATCTTCCAGGACTGCGGCGCCAACATCGTCCGCCTGAACGCCGATCGCCAGGACCGCATGGGCGAGCACCACTACCTGATCTCCGTCGCGGTGGCGATCCCGGACGACCGCGCCGACGCCTGCCTGGCCACCCTGGCCAACACGGCGGGTCAGCTCGGCCAGATATTCCGCTGGCACGTGGTCGACCAGGGCCTGTGAGCGGCGCCCCGTCCGGATCGACCGTCCTCCCACGAAAAGAGAACGAAGCACCATGAGCAGGAAGGATTTGGATTTCGAAGCCTATCGCACCCGGCTGTTGGCGCGGCGGGTCGAACTGGAGGCCGAGTGCGACGCCACGGCGCAGGACCGCGCGGCGGTCGAGGTGGACCAGCAGCGCATGGGCCGGCTGTCGCGCATGGATGCCCTGCAGTCCCAGGCCATGGCCCAGGAACTGGAGCGGCATCGGCAGATCGAGCTGTTGCACATCGAACAGGCCCTGAAGCGGATGGACGAGGGCGACTACGGCTATTGCACCGCCTGCGACGCCAAGATCCCGGTCAGGCGGCTCGACCTGGACCCGTCGGTGCCGCTCTGCGTGAAATGCGCCGGCAAGGCGGAGCACCACCACTGAGACCCGGCTTGAACCAACAAGCCGCCATGCCCGTGTTCGTATGACGGAGCATATCGAGCGCAACCGCATTATCCAAACGAGATTCGCAAATCATCCCGATGTCCCTCGATCCTGGCGGACGTGCTCGCTTATAAGAACCGAACCAAGATGGCCGGCTTCTGGGGCAAATTGGTTTTCCCGGTTCGATCAACCCGGACGTATGGCAAACCGCCGCCGATGGTGATATGAAGCGCCGCCATGACGACCGATCCGACCCATATCCGCAATTTCGCGATCATCGCCCATATCGACCATGGGAAGTCGACCCTGGCCGACCGCCTGATCCAGATCTGCGGCGGCCTGACCGACCGCGAGATGAAGGAGCAGGTGCTCGATTCGATGGACATCGAGCGCGAGCGCGGCATCACCATCAAGGCGCAGACGGTGCGCCTGGAATTCACCGCCAAGGACGGCCGGGCCTACGTCCTCAACATGATGGACACCCCCGGCCACGTGGACTTCGCCTACGAGGTCAGCCGCAGCCTCGCCGCCTGCGAGGGCTCGCTGCTGGTGGTCGACGCCACCCAGGGGGTGGAGGCGCAGACCCTGGCCAACGTCTACCTGGCGATCGACAACGACCACGAGATCATCCCGGTCCTCAACAAGATCGACCTGCCGGCCGCCGAGCCGGAGCGCATCGTCCGCCAGGTCGAGGACGTGATCGGGCTCGACGGCTCGGGCGCCCTGCCGGTGTCGGCCAAGACCGGGACGGGGGTGCCGGAGGTGCTGGAGGCCCTGGTCGCCCGGCTGCCGGCCCCCGCGGGGCGCGCCGACGCGCCGCTCAAGGCGCTGCTGGTGGACTCCTGGTACGACCCCTACCTTGGAGTGATGATCCTGGTCCGCGTCCACGACGGCCACCTGAAGCGCGGCATGAAGGTCCGCATGATGTCCAACGGCGTGGTGCACCAGGTGGACCAGGTCGGCGTGTTCACCCCGAAGATCACCCGGACCGGCGCCCTCGGGCCCGGCGAGATGGGCTATTTCACCGCCTCCATCAAGACGGTGGCCGACACCAACGTGGGCGACACCGTCACCGACGAGAAGAACGGCACCGCGACCGCGCTGCCCGGCTTCAAGCCGTCGGTGCCGGTGGTGTTCTGCTCCCTGTTCCCGTCCGACGCGGCGGATTTCGAGGACCTGCGGGAAAGCCTGTCGAAGCTGCGCCTCAACGATTCCAGCTTCGAGTTCGAGCCGGAATCCTCGGCCGCCCTCGGGTTCGGGTTCCGCTGCGGATTCCTGGGGCTGCTGCACCTGGAGATCGTCCAGGAGCGCCTGGAGCGCGAGTTCGGCCTCGACCTGATCACCACCGCGCCCAGCGTCGCCTACCGGATCGTGCGGACCGACGGCGTCGAATACGACCTCCACAACCCGGCCGACTTCCCCGACCCGGGCACCATCCGGACCATCGCCGAGCCGTGGATCAAGGCGACCATCCTGGTCCCCGACGAATACCTGGGCGCCGTGCTGTCCCTGTGCACCGAGCGGCGCGGCCGGCAGGTCGAGCTGACCTACGCCGGCAGCCGGGCGATGGCGGTCTACCGCCTGCCGCTCAACGAGGTGGTGTTCGACTTCTACGACCGCCTGAAGTCGATCTCGCGCGGCTACGCCAGCTTCGACTACGAGATGGACGGCTACGAGGAGGGCGACCTGGTCAAGGTCGGCATCCTGGTCAACCAGGAACCGGTCGACGCCCTGGCCTTCATCTGCCACCGGAGCCAGGCCGAATACCGCGGCCGCGCCGTCTGCGAACGGCTGAAGGACCTGATTCCGCGCCAGTTGTTCAAGATCCCGGTGCAGGCGGCGATCGGCGGCAAGGTGATCGCGCGCGAGACCATCTCGGCGATGCGCAAGGACGTCACCGCCAAGTGCTACGGCGGCGACATCACCCGCAAACGGAAGCTTCTGGAGAAGCAGAAGGCGGGCAAGAAGAAGATGCGCCAGTTCGGCAAGGTGGAAATCCCGCAGTCGGCGTTTATCGCGGCGCTCCGGATGGGTGAGGACTAGGGCCTGTAGACAATCATGTTGGACCCTAGCGGCCGGGGGTCACCACCGCGGCTCGGCGCTTCCGTTGCCGACCGGGACGTCGGCGCATTCGGGACCGAAACGGACGAAACAGGAGCCCCCCCGGCGCCTGGCGGCATGCATCGCCCGGTCGGCGCAGCCGAGCAGCCGATCCAGGTCCGGCGCGTCATCCGGATACAGGCTGGCGCCGACGCTGCCGCCGATTCGCACCCGGGCGCCGCCGATGTCGATCGCCTGCTCGAAGGCCTCCAGAATCTTGTGGCCCATGCGCGCGAGTTCCTCGGTCCCGCCGGGGAACCCCTCGCCGAGCACGACGAACTCGTCGCCCCCCAACCGCGCCACCACGTCGCTTTCGCGCACCGTCACGGAAAGCCGTCGCGCGATGTCGCGCAGCAGCATGTCGCCGGCCTGATGGCCGTGGGCGTCGTTGACCGCCCTGAATCCTTCGAGTTCGATCAACAGCAGGGCGACCCGCGATCCGCGTCGCTGGGCGGCGCTCAGCATGTGGTCGGCCCGTTCGTAAAAGCTCATCCGGTTGGGCAGGCCGGTCAGGCTGTCGCGGTGGGCGATCTCCAGGATCGCATGGTGCATCTCGCGCACCGCGCGCGCCACCACCCCCAACTCGTCGCGCCGCGCCACCGGCAGGTCCTCCAGGTGCCCGGACGAGTCGATCAGTTCGAGGATGGTCTCCGAAAGCCGGCTCAGCGGCCGGGTGACCAGACGGTCGATGGCGCCGATGACCACGATCAGGACCGCCCCGGCCAGCCCGACGACGGCGATCAGGGTCACGACGAGCGCGGTCCGCCCGGCCATCGTCACGTTCCGCGGCAGCGCCACTTCGAGCACCGCGAACGGCATGCCGAACAGGTCGTACAAGCCCGCGAAGGCGTTCATGGTGTTTCCGTTATCGGCAACCCGCACCGCGATCTCGCCCTTGTCCGGCAGGGCGACCGGCGCCGCCGACGGATCGAGGACTCCGATCTCCTGCTGCAGGCGCGCGCCGAGCGCCCCGATCGCCGTTTCGTCGAACCGCCGGCCCATGACCATGGTTCCATGCGCCGGTCCGCCGTCCGTGCCGGTGAGAACCGGCCGCGCGACGACCAGCAGATACCCCAGCGGCGAGTCGATGATTCCGGTGATCCGGCCGGGAATCTCGGAAAATTCGGTCAGGACCCGCACCACCGGCGACTCCGGGTTCTCGAAATCGGGCAGGGCGACCGTCGTCCCCGAATCGCGATCCCACCCACATCCCCACACCAGCCGGCGGTCCGGATCCAGGTATGCGATCAGCGCCAACCGCGCGCCGACGAAGGTTTCGTCGACCAGATTCGCGGCGATGTCGGTTTCGGAGCGCGCGGCCGCGAAGTCGTAGGTGCCGTTCCAGGACGACCAGTCGTTGACGAGCACGTCGATTTCGTCGGTGGCCGTCTCGATCGCCAGGAGCACCCGCCGCATGGCCTGCTCGGCCGCCGCGTGCTCGATCTCCGCGAACCGCGGATAGATGGTCGCCACCACCACGATACCGTAAATCAGCGTCATGGCCACGAACGTGGCGACAAGAATTTCGACGACCCTGCGCTTCATTTCGATCCCGGTTTCGCCTTGGTAAAGCCCACCATTTATTACATTGTATCGTCTCCGGCTTTTTATACAAGAGTGGTTTATACAAGAGTGGCAGATTCTCGCCCTGCCCGCCGCTCCCGGTCGTCCGCGACGTCGCGCGGCCATTGCCTCGCGCCGCGCCAGGTGGTAGGGTCCGCGCCGCCTTTTCCAGGTCAGATTTCTCGTCAGGTGGCAAGCATATGAAGATCAATGGCAACGCCATTCGGCCCGGCATGGTGATCGAGCACCAGGGCCGTCTGTGGCGGGCGACCAAGATCGCCCATACCCAGCCCGGCAAGGGCGGCGCCTACTTGCAGGCGGAGCTGCGCGACATCCGTGACGGCACCAAGCTCAACGAGCGGTTCCGGTCCTCGGAAAGCGTCGAGCGGGTGACCCTGGAACAGCGGGAGTACCAGTTCCTGTTCTCCGACGCCGACATGCACACCTTCATGGACAACGAGACCTACGATCAGGTGACGGTGTCGGTCGACCTGATCGGCGAGGATCAGGTCCCGTTCCTGGCCGAAGGCATGGCGGTGGTGATCGAAAGCCACGAAGGCTCACCGATCGGCGTGCAGCTTCCCGAGAAGGTGGTCTGCGAGGTGGTCGAGGCCGACGCGGTGGTCAAGGGCCAGACCGCCTCGTCCTCGTTCAAGCCGGCGGTCCTCGACAACGGGGTGCGGATCATGGTGCCGCCGCACATCGCGGCCGGGACCCGGGTGGTGGTCAGCACCGCCGACGCGGCCTACGTCGAACGGGCCAAGGAGTGATGCGCACGGTCCGCAACCCGACCGTCAACGTGATGATGACCGCCGCCCGCAAGGCGGCGCGTCGCCTGGTGCGCGACTTCGGCGAGGTGGAGAACCTCCAGGTGTCGCGCAAGGGACCGGCCGATTTCGTCAGCGCGGCCGACCTCAAGGCGGAGAAGATCCTGTTCGAGGAACTGGCCCGGGCGCGGCCCGGCTGGGCGTTCCTGATGGAGGAACGGGGCGACGTCGCCGGCGCCGCGTCCGGCGACCGGTGGATCGTCGATCCGCTCGACGGCACCACCAACTTCCTGCACGGCATCCCGCATTTCGCCATCAGCATCGCCCACGAA
>JANQGL010000415.1 GCA_028277325.1 Magnetospira sp. | reverse complement strand
GACGCCAACCGGCTGCCGATCGGGGTGGTGATCGAGGACGCCGGGAGGGCGGGCCGCGATCTGGCCCGGGCGTTCGCCGCGTCGCGCTATTTCGAGGTTCGGATCGGGTCCGACCGGCGGCAGTTCGAGGCCGATCTGGTGGCCGGGCGGCTGAAGGGGATCGCGGTCATCCGCCGCGACGCCTCGGCCGCCCTGGCGGGCGGCGACGCGGCGCCGGTGCAGGTGATCACCGACGGCACCGAGTCCAACACCGCCCGTTTCGTGGAGAACTACGCGATCGGCGTGTGGCGGGTATGGCGCAACCAGACCGCGGCGGACGCCGGCCTGGCCCGGGCGCCGCCGGTGACCCTGGACCCGCGGTTCTGGTTCAATGCCGAGCTGGAAAGCCGCAACTACCTGGTTCCGGGGGCCATCGCCGTCATCATGACCCTGATCGGCACCCTGCTCACCGCCCTGGTGGTGGCCCGCGAATGGGAGCGCGGGACCATGGAGGCCCTGCTGTCCACCCCGGTCGGCGTGCTCGACCTGCTGGCCGGCAAGCTGCTGCCCTACTTCGCCCTCGGCATGGGCGCGATGGCCCTGGCCACGGTGCTGGCGACCCAGGTGTTCGGGGTGCCGCTGCGCGGCTCGGTCGGTTGGCTGGTGGGGGTGTCGGCGGTGTTCATGGTCGCCGCCCTGGCGCTCGGCCTGTTCATCTCCACCGCCACCCGCAACCAGTTCCAGGCCGCGCAGATTGCCGTCGTCACCGCCTTCCTGCCGGCCTTCCTGCTGTCCGGGTTCGTGTTCGAGATCGGCTCCATGCCGCCGGCGGTCCGGGCGATCACCCACATCGTTCCGGCGCGCTATTTCGTGGCCTGCTTGCAGACCCTGTTCCTGGCCGGCGACGTGACCGCGGTGCTGCTGCCCAACCTGGCGGCGCTGTGCGGCTTCGCGGCGGTCCTGGTGGTCCTGGTCGGGCGCAAGACCCGACGGCGTCTGGAGGGATGATGGGCGGTCCCCTGCGTGCCCTGCTGCTCAAGGAACTGCTGGCGGTCTGGGCCGACAAGCGCAGCCGCATGGTGCTGATCGTGCCGCCGCTGATGCAGCTTCTGATCTTCTCCTTCGCCGCCACCCAGGAAGTGCGCAACGTCTCGCTGGGGGTTCTCAACCAGGATACCGGCCGGGCGGCGCATGAACTGGTGCAGCGGTTCGCGGGGTCGACCACGTTCCGCCACATCGTGCCGCTGCACCATGTGGACGCGTTGAAGGAGGCGGTGGACTCCCAGCAGGTGCTGGCCGCCCTGCACATCGGGCCGGACTTCTCGCGCCGCCTCGCCGCGGGACGGCCGGTCCGGGTGCAACTCGTCCTGGACGGCCGCAAATCCACCGCCGCGCAGGCGGTCCAAGGCTACGCGCGGCGGATCGTCGACGGCTTCGTGGCCGACGTCGCGCCGGGCCGGTCCGACGCGGCGGGGCCGGTGGTCCGCCCCTGGTTCAATCCCAACCTGACGTCCCTCTGGTTCACGGTGCCCGGCCTGCTCAGCATCCTGACCATGCTGGTCAGCCTCATCGTCACCGCGCTGTCGGTGGCCCGCGAGCGCGAGATGGGGACCTTCGACCAGTTGCTGGTGTCGCCGCTCACCCCGGCCATGATCCTGCTCGGCAAGGCATTGCCGGCGCTGATCATCGGCACCGCCGAGGGCACCGTGATCCTGCTCGCCGCGGTGTTCGCCTTCGGGGTGCCGCTGACCGGGGCGCTGGGGCTGCTCTACGCGGCGATGGTGGTCTACATCGCGGCGGTGGCCGGGGTCGGGCTGTTCCTGTCGTCGCTGGCGGCGACCCAGCAACAGGCGATCCTCGGCGCCTTCGTGTTCATGACCCCGGCCGTCCTTCTATCCGGGTTCGCGTCGCCGGTGGAGAACATGCCGGACTGGCTGCAGGCCCTGTCGATGGCCAACCCGCTGCGCCATTTCCTGGCCATCGTGCACGGGGTGTTCCTGAAGGACATGCCGGCCGAAACGGCCCTCGCCCTGGGCTGGCCGATGGCGGTCATCGCCCTGGTCACGCTCACCGCCTCGGCCTGGCTGTTCCGGTCGCGCCTGTGATCGGATCGGCGCCTACGCCGCCGGCAGGGTGAACAGGAAGGTGCTGCCGGCGCCGGGCGTGCTTTCGACCCAGATTCGTCCGCCGTGGCGCTCGACGATTCTTTTGCAGACCGCGAGCCCGATGCCGGTGCCGTCGAGGTTCCGGTCGTCGTGCAGCCGCTTGAACACGACGAAAATCCGATCCTGGTCGCGCGGGTCGATCCCGACCCCGTTATCTTGAACCGCGAAAGCGATCATGCCCTGGTCCGGCCAGGCGCGGACGCGGATTTCCGGGTCGCGGTCGGTCCGGCGGTATTTGATGGCGTTGCCGATCAGGTTCTGGAACAGCCGCGTGATCTGCGACGCGTCGCCGACCACCGCCGGCAGGGACTCGACGGTGACCCGGGCGGCAGTGTCGTCGATCAAGGGCTTCAAGTCCTTGAGGGCGGCGTCCAGGCATTGCTCGGGGGATGCCGTTGCAAAGATCCGGCCCTGTGTTTCGACGCGCGAATACTCGAGGATGTCGCGGATGAGCTTGGTCATGCGCCTGGCCCCGTCCACCGCGAAGCCGATGAACTCCCGTGCATCGCCGCCGAGTTGCTCGGCATAGCGAAGCTCCAGGAGCTGGAGGTAGCTGATGATCGCGCGCAAGGGCTCTTGCAGGTCGTGCGACGCCGCATAGGCGAACCGTTGCAGTTCCTCGTTCGAGGATTCCAGAAGGTCGGTCTTGCGAGCCACCTCCCGCTCGGCCTGCCGGCGCTCGGTAACGTCGAGGAAGGTGCAGACGGCGCCGACGCGGGCTCCCTCCTCGATGATCGGGTGAGCGTAGAAATCGGCCGGGAAACAGCCGTCGTCACGCCGCCACAGCTCCAGGTCGTCCGAATGCAGCGGTCCCGCCGCGTCGCGGACGGCCGCCAACGGACAATCGTCGCCGCGAGCGCAGGACCCATCCCGCGCCTCGGGATGGAGGAGTCCGTGCATGTCCCGCCCGATGAGGTCCGCCTCGGCATCGTAGCCGAGCATGCGAACACAGGCCGGATTGGCGAACGTGCATCGGCCGTCGAGGTCGAGGCCGTAGATCGCCTCGGCGGCGGAGGCGAGCAGCAGCGCGATGCGGCGTCCGTGGGCCTGCATCTGCCGCTCGCTGCGGCGGACCCGGGCGATCACGAGGCCGGCGATCGCGAGGCCGAGGGCGACCAGGGCGGCGGTCAGGCCGATCAGCAGGATCCGGCTCCGCGCCTCGTTGTCGCGGCTTTGGGCGAGGAATTCCCGGGCCTTGCCGCGCGCGAACTCGGTCAGCGCGTTCAGCCGCGTGGTCATCAGAATCACGTGGCTGGCCCCGCCGCCCTTGGTGATGCCGGCGGCCGCTTCCCGATCCCCCCGGCGGGCCAGCGCGATGACCTTGGCGCGGATCGGAGCCCAGTCCTCGAACGCTTGCCGCGCCCTTTGGATTTTCAACCGGTCACCGAGGAATCGGTCGGCGATGATGTCGAACCGCTGATGGACCTGGCGTTCGAATGTCGCCACGGCGTGCACCGAGGCGTCCAGTTCCTGCGGCGAGTTGGCGAGCACGACGTCCTTCATGTGGCGGTGCATGGCCAGGATCGCGGCGTTGGCTTCCAGCACCGCGTTGCTCACCGTCAGGGGGTGGCGATAGATGCGATCGGCGAGATCGGCCTGTTGGGCGATGAGTCGCAGCGCGACGACGGCGATCGTCACGATGAGAACCAAAGTCAGCGCGAAGCCCCCCAGCATCCACCGGATGGCCTGCGACGGACCTCGCGCGTCCAGGAGACCAGACATCGGAGCCGGTCAACCTCCCCTTGAAAGGGTTTTTTCCAGACCGCCTCATTCTTTCATGGGTGGCATTTCGGTTCAACATCAATATGATAGTGCCAATGGTTTGCGTATCGAATGACCGACCGGTTCGCTGCGGGATGACGGCGGCCATCGTAGGGGTGCCATTTGTATCATTCTATCCACTACAGCGGATTCACGCGTTCAATTGGATCGCCAATGCGATTCCAGTTAAACGCACTAGTCCTACTGCGTCATAAATAGCCTGCTTGATCCTCTGTCTCAGGCATGACCTGCCTGCAACAGGGGCATCTTGGCAGGTTTCTGGCGAGCGCA